>NZ_JBEYAL010000033.1:0-104745 GCF_040631655.1 Streptomyces sp. NPDC019937 | reverse complement strand
GGCACGGGGCGCCCGCCGGAGCGGGCGGCTGGGAGCCGGCGGGCACGGGTGATCCGCGCGGCGGCCTGCGCGCGCCCGACGCGCCCGGCCCGTCGAACGCGCTCAGCTCCATCGGCCCCGGGCGGCACGCCGCCCCCTCCGCGGCCGCGCCGTCCGCCCCGTCCCCGTCCGCTCCGTCCGCGCCCGTCCCGTCGGCGAGCGCGCCCGCTCCGGCGCCCGCCCCGCTGACCACCGGGGCCGACGGGCCGGTCCGGCTGCACAACTCCCAGGTGGCCATCGGCCCCGGGCTGCGCGCCGCCGACACGCGCGACCCGCACGCACGGCACGACACCGGCCCCGCCACGGGCTGGGTGCGGCCGCCGGGGATGACCCACGGCGGGCCGGGCGGGGGAGAGGCCGCCGCCACGGGCGCGGTCCCGCCGCCCACCCACTCCCCGTCCACCGACGCGGCCGAGCCGCCGGGCGCGGCGGGCCACGGCCGCTGGCGCCCCTGGCGGTTCCGCATGTCGAACGATGTGTGGGGCACCCCGGCGGTCGCCGGCGACCTGCTCTACGTGACCTCGTTCGAGGTGCACGCGCTGGACGTGGGCACCGGGCGGCGGCAGTTCAAGACCCGCGACGTGGCCTGGGCGATGGCCGTGGAGGGCGGCCGTATCCACGCCTCCGACGGCCCCACCCTGTACGCGCTGGACGCGACGGACGGCTCCGAGCGGTGGCGGCTGTCCACGGACGGCTGGGTCTACTCGCTCAAGGTCGACCGCGGCACGGTCGTCACCGGCACCCGCGGCGGCGGCGTCCAGGCCTGGGAGGCGGCCAACGGCGAGCTGCTGTGGGAGATGCAGGGCATCCAGACCGACTTCGAGACGCCCGAGTCCGGCCCGGCCGTGCACGACGGCACGGTCTTCGTGTGGTCGGACGCCCGGCTGCGCGCACTGGAGGCGCGTACGGGCGCGGAGCGCTGGTCGTACCCGGTCGGTGACACGGCCTCCTGCGGCGGGGTGCCGCTGCGGCTGCTCCCGGCGCCCGACGGGGTCGTGTACGTCTCGGCCGGTACCCGGGTGCTGGCGATCGACATCGCCCGCGGGGAGGTGCGGTGGCGTTTCGAGGCGCCCGCCGTCTTCCTGAGCGCCCCGGCGTACGCGCCGGGGCCCGCGGTCACCGGCGGTGGTGTCTACATCGCCGACTACCTGGGCACGGTCTACGCGCTCGACGCCGCCAACGGCCGCGACCGCTGGCGCATCGCCACCGAGGCGCGCGGTTCGATCGAGCCGGTCCTGGTGGCCGACGGCTCCGTCCACCTGGGCAGCGGCAGCGCCCTGTACACGCTCGACGCGGTCACGGGCACCCCCAAGTGGCGCTTCGCGGCGGGCGGCGACGTCATCGGCTCCCCGGTCGTCGCCGACGGCCGCGTCCACTTCGGCTCGGCCGACCACTGCCTCTACACCGTCGACGCGGCAGGCGGCCAGCTGCGCTGGAAGCTGGCCACGGGCGGTGAGATCACCGGTTCGCCGGTGGCGGCGGGCGGTGTGGTGTACGCGTGCAGCAAGGACCGCTGCGTGTACGCGCTGGACGCGGTCAAGGGCACCGGCCAGTCGCGCCCCGCACCCCGTCCGTAACGGGCGTGTACCCAGAGGTCCTGTGCCCCCCGAAGTGACTATGGGGTACGGGACGGCGTTGCTAGGGTGGCGTGCACTTGTCAACCAACCACAGGTTGGCTTGATTGCAGCTTTTCCACGGGGGTAATTCCATGCAACGCCGTTCCTTGCGCCTGCCTGCCGTCGCCCTGGTCGGACTTCTCGCACTCACCGGATCGCTCACCGGATGCGGAAAGAAGAAGAGCCACGGCCTCGGAGGGGGCAACGACGGATTCGTCTCCGGCGGCACCGGCGGCGACGAGCCCGCCTCCGGCCCCAGCGGACTGTCCAGCGACATCCCCACCGACCTGTCGAGCGGGCCCTCGGACCTGCCGTCGTACGGCGCCCCGACGCCCTCGGACCCCTACTCCTACTCCGCGCCGCCGACCTACAACCCGGACGCGACCAGCGAGACGAGCGGCACCAACTGCCGCTACGACCAGTCGACCAGCCAGTTCAAGTACGACGTGACGGTCACCAACACCGACACCACCCGCAGCTTCCGCTACTCGATCAGCACCAAGTGGAACGACTACGCGGACGAGGGGCTGCTCGGCTACGACAGCCAGGACGTGACCGTGCTGCCCGGGCAGAGCGAGACGTTCACGGCCGCCGCGAGCTACACCATCACCAAGCGCACCCAGTACACCTGCCAGATCAGCCTGGCCAGCAAGTCGCCCACGAGCAGCTGACGCGCGCCCAGGTCACCGGATGCGGGTCACCGGGTGCGGAAGCCGGGCGTGCGGGCCGCGAAGAGCGCGGCCTGCGCGTCCGGCGGCCGGTTCCCCAGGGCGATCAGCTGCGGGGCCCGGGCGAGCGCCTGCGTCAGCGCCGCCTCCTTCGCCGCCCACACCGCCCGTACGGTCCCCTGGACCGCCTCCGTCGGGTGCGACGCGATGACGGCGGCGGCCCGCACCGCCGCCGCCACCGCCTCGCCCCGCGGCACCACCTCGCTGACCAGCCCCGTCTCGTACGCCCGCCGCGCCGAGACCCGCTCGGCCGTGCCCATCAGCGCCATCCGCGCGACCTCCCCGGCGGGCATGCGCTGCGCCATGTAGACGGCCTCGTACGCGCTGACCATCCCGTAGGAGGTGTGCGGGTCGAAGAAGGTCGCTGTCTCGTCGGCGACGATGAACTCGGCCTCGCCCAGCAGATAGAACGCCCCGCCGCAGGCCATCCCGCCCACGGCCGCCACGACCGGCTTCCACAGGTCGTTCGCCTTGGGGCCGATGTCCCGCAGCGGATCGTCCATCGCGTACGGGGACGGCGGCTGCGGGACCGCGACCGAGCGGTCGATCCCGGTGCAGAACGCCCGCTCGCCCGCCCCGGTGAGCACCACGGCCCGCACCGACTCGTCCCGGCGCAGGTCCCGCCACACGGAGGCCAGTTCGGCGGCCGTCGCCAGGTCGATGGCGTTGTGGCGCTCGGGCCGGTCCAGGGTGACCACCGCGACCCCGTCGTCCCGGGGCTCCACCGCGACCGTCATGGCCGCTCCAGCAGCCAGCGCACCACGGTGGGCCCGCCCGGCAGGGGGTGGAAGGCGGCCCGCACCGGCGCCCCGATCCGTATCCGCGCCGGGTCGACGGAGTTCAGCGCGGCACCGGCGGACGCGACCAGGTTGCCCACCAGCCGGATCCGCGGGGCCTCGGCCAGCTCGACGAGGATCACGTTGTACGGGGCCTGCGCCGCGTAGGCGGGCAGCAGCGGCGGATGCGGCAGGACGTATGACCAGATCCGGCCACGCCCGCTCGTCTTCGTCCACAGGCTGTCGAAGGACTGGCAGTGCGGGCAGCAGGGCCGGGGCGGGAAGCGCGGTTCGCCGCAGCCGGCGCAGGTCTGGACGCGCAGCTCGCCGCGGGCGGCGTACTCGAAGAAGGGCGCGCCGTCCTCGTCGGGCACCGGCCGCAGCGGTTCCGTCGTTTCCGCGGTCATGGGGTGTCGTCAACTCCTCAGCAGCAGGGCCGATGTGGGAACCCCCTCGCCCGCCGTGACCAGGCAGGTCGCGGCGTCGGGGACCTGGGCGGTGCTGGTGCCGCGCAACTGTCTGACCCCCTCGGTGATGAGGTTGAAGCCGTGCACGTACGCCTCGCTCAGCCCGCCCCCGCCGGTGTTGAGCGGCAGCCGCCCGCCCAGCTCCAGCGCGCCGCCCTCGGTGAACGCGGCGCCCTCGCCGCGCCCGCAGAAGCCGTAGCCCTCCAGGGACAGCGGGATCAGTGGGGTGAACGCGTCGTAGATCTGCGCCACGTCCACGTCCTGCGGTCCGAAGTCGGCGCCTTTCCACAGGCGGCGGGCGGCGGTCCAGGACGGGCCGGTGAGCGGGTCGTCGTTCCAGTAGTTGACCATCCCGTGGGCTTGCGCCGGCAGCCCCTGGGCGGCGGAGTGGACGTAGACGGGCGGGCGGGCGCAGTCGCGCGCCCGCTCGGCGGAGACGATCACGCAGGCCAGCGCGCCGTCCGTCTCCAGGCAGTTGTCGAACAGGCACAGCGGTTCGCTGATCCAGCGGGCGGTCATGTACATCTCGCGGGTCAGCGGCCGTTCGTACATCATCGCGGCGGGGTTCTGGTTGGCGCGG
Organism: Streptomyces sp. NPDC019937; assembly: GCF_040631655.1. Classification (NCBI taxonomy): domain Bacteria; kingdom Bacillati; phylum Actinomycetota; class Actinomycetes; order Kitasatosporales; family Streptomycetaceae; genus Streptomyces; species Streptomyces sp. NPDC019937. Next base: position 100,539 of record NZ_JBEYAL010000033.1, on the reverse strand, counting down.
TTGCGGCAGGCCAGCGCGACGTTGAAGAAGTGGTCGCGGGTGGCGCCGTACTCGTGCATGTAGCGGCGGGCCAGCAGCCCGATCTCGTCGGCGGGCCGCAGCAGCCCGTACGGCCGGGTCCACTGGGCGGGGGTGGGCAGCTGGACGCGGGTGTTGGTCCAGGGCCGGGGTCCGCTGCCGCGTTTGCGGGAGCGCCAGGCCACGCCGACGCCCGCCTGCCCGGTGGCGATGGCGGCGGCCAGATGCGCGACGGTCGCGCAGGAACCGCCGCCCCCGTAGCCGACCTTGCTGAAGAAGGTCACGTCGCCCGCGCCGATCGCCTTGGCGACCTCGACCTCGTCGGTCTCCTCCATGGTGTACGAGGCGAAGGCGTCCACCTCGGAGGGGGCGATCCCGGCGTCGTCGAGCGCGGCCAGGATCGCCCGGCAGGCGAGCGTCTTCTCGGATGCGGGGAGGCGTTTGGCGAACGCGGTCTGGCCGATGCCGACGATCGCCGTCGCGTCCTTCAGGCCCATGGCCACCTCCGTACGTCGCGGTCACCGGTGCTGACAGCGGGGAAGGCTACCGCTAATCTGACGGGTAGTCAGCTAGTGGGAGTCGCTGTGCTGGAGGCGGGACATGGCCAAGTGGCGGACCATCCCGGCGCTGATACGGGACGCGGCGCGGACGTACGGGGGCGCGACCGAGGCCGTCGTCGAGGGCCGCGCCCGGATCTCCTACGCCGACCTCGGCGCCCGCGTCGAACGGGCCGCGGCCGCGTGCGTCGCCTCCGGCGTCGAGCGGGGCGACCGGGTCGCGATCTGGGCGCCCAACACCGCCGACTGGATCGTGGCGGCCCTCGGCGCGGTCACCGCGGGCGGCGTCCTGGTCCCGGTCAACACCCGCTTCAAGGGGGCCGAGGCGGCGTACATCCTGCGGCGCACCCGGGCCACCCACCTGTTCATCACCGGCACCTTCCTGGGCGCCTCCTACGTGGCATCACTGCGCCGGGCGGCGGAGCGCGGGCCGGGCCAGGGGGTGCCGCTGCCGGGGCTGCCCTATCTGCGCGAGGTGATCGTCCTCGCCGGGGACGCGCCCGAGGACTTCCGCACCTGGAAGGACTTCCTGGCGGCGGGCGAGTCCGTGCCGCCTCACGCCGTACGGGAGCGGGCCGACTCCGTACGCCCGGGCGACCCGTCCGACATCACCTTCACCTCCGGCACCACGGGCGACCCCAAGGGCGTGGTCATCACCCACGCGCAGACCCTGCGGGTCTACGACACCTGGAGCGAGGTGACGGGGCTGACCCACGGCGACCGCTACCTCATCGTGAACCCCTTCTTCCACACCTTCGGCTACAAGGCGGGGATCATCGCCTGCCTGATGCGCGGCGCGACGATGGTGCCGCAGCCGGTCTTCGACGCGGACACCGCGCTCGCCCGCATCGCCGCCGAGCGCATCAGCGTCCTGCCCGGCCCGCCCACGCTGCACCAGGCGATCCTGGACCACCCGGCGCGCGACGCCCACGACCTGTCCACGCTGCGCCTGGTCGTCACCGGCGCCGCCGTCGTCCCGCTGGAGCTGGTGGAGCGGCTGCGCTCCGAACTGCGCGTCGCCACCGTGCTGACGGCGTACGGCCTGACGGAGGCGTCCGGCACCGTCACCATGTGCCGCCGTGGTGATCCGCCGGAGACCATCTCCGCCACCTCGGGCCGCGCCATCCCGGACACCGAGATCAGGGTCGTGAGCCCGCTGGGCGACCCGCGCCCGCCGGGTACCCCTGGCGAGGTCCGGGTCCGCGGCTACCACGTGACGCGCGGCTACTTCGAGGACCCGGTCGCCACCGCCCGCGCCATCACGCCGGACGGCTGGCTGCGGACGGGGGACATCGGCGTCCTCGACGCCGAGGGCAATCTGCGGATCACCGACCGGATCAAGGACATGTTCATCGTCGGCGGCTTCAACGCCTATCCCGCCGAGATCGAGCAACTCCTCGCCCGCCACCCCGACCTCGCCGATGTCGCCGTCGTCGGCGTCCCGGACGCGCGCCTCGGCGAGGTCGCCAAGGCCTTCGCGGTCCGCCGCCCGGCCGCCACCCTGACCGCCGACGACCTGATCGCCTGGTCCCGCCGCGAAATGGCCAACTACAAGGTGCCGCGCCATGTGGAGTTCGTGCCGGAACTGCCGCGCAACGCGAGCGGCAAGGTGCTCAAGCACCGCCTCCGGGGCCGCCCGGCCTGAAACGACGGCGTGGGGCCCAGCCGCAGCGGCTGGGCCCCACGCCTGGAGTGTCCGGCGGCGCGTGGTCAGCCGTCGGTGCCGTCCGCCTGGGCGCCGGAGACGGGCTGGGGCGAGTCCGGGTGGGCGTCCTGCGTCGTGACGCCCACCCGGTCCGGATGGGCGTCGGCCAGGGCCGGGGCCGCGGTTCCGGCGGCTATCGCTGCTGCGAAGGCGAAGGAGACGAGGGCCTTCTTCGAGTAGGTCATACCAACTCCTGAAGCTGCACGGGCGTTTGCTAAGTGAAACGCAAGCTTATTGATATGTGAATAAGTGTTCGATGAAACTGTCTTGAAATCATCGATAAATGGCGCAAGCGGCGATATGTGCGACTCATGTGCGGCTCACTATGGCGAGGGACCGGTGTTGGTGGCCTCCCCTCCGGCCCACCAACACCGGTCCCGCCATGCCGTGCTCCGTCGGCGGCCGCCGACGGTCTCTACTTGGCCGCGCTGTCCGGGTGGCTGTCGAGCGTCGTGATCTGGGCGGCGCCATCCGGGTGGCTGTCGGCCTGGAGCGGCTTCGTGCTGTCCGGGTGGCTGTCCTCAGTGCCGATGCCCGGGCTGTCCGGGTGGCTGTCGAGCGTGCCGATGCCCACCCCGTCCGGGTGGCTGTCGGCCTTGAGCGGCGACGGGCTGTCCGGGTGGCTGTCGAGTGGCCGGTAGGCGTCCGACGTGGGCTTCTTGTCCTGACTCACCAGGATCAACTCCATTGAACTCGGTCGGTTGGGGCGCACAACGCCCGTCCGGCGACTCCCCCGTGGGTCGCCGGACGGGCACAAGGCCGCTCACCCTAAAACGAGGCAAGAAGTGGCCTCTTCACCGACCCGTCTGCCCCCCGCGGGGACGGATCGACAGCACTAAGACTGCCGGTCCGGGATAAACGATTGATGAACGTGCCGCGGTAGCCCTGCTATGCGGTCGCCATGGGCGCCATCAGGGCCCGTACTTCCTCCGCCTCCGCGGGGTTGTCCAGCTGCTCGTAGATGGACAGGGCCTCCTGCCAGCAGGCCCGGGCCCGGTCCGTCTGGCCCATCAGGTCCAGGGCCTGTCCCAAGACCTTCAGCACGGTGCCGCGACGGAACTCACCGCCCACGAAGCGCAGCGCGAGGGCCTGTTCGGCATGGGTGGCCGCCTCCGGCGGACGGCCCGCCGCGAGGTGGACCTCGGCCAGCCGGGCGTGGGTGGAGCCTTCCCAGAGGCGCTGCCGGTTCTCGCGGAACAGCGTGAGCGCCTGTGTCAGCTGGTCGAGCGCCTCGTCGTACCGACCGGCCTGGTGGAGGGCGATGCCCAGGGCGAACCTTCCGTTGGCGACCCGCAGAGCGAGCCCCAGGCCGCTGTAGATCTCGACGCCTTCGGCGGCGAGTTCGATGGCGCTGTCGGTGCGGCCCATCGCCGAGTGGGCCCGCGAGATGTTGCACAGCGCGCCGGCGATGCCCGGCCGGTTGTCATCGGCGCGGAACGATTCGAGCGCCTGGCGGAAGTACGCCTCGGCGTCCTCGTACCGCTTCTGGTAGAGCGCGATGATGCCGCGCTCGTTGGGCACCTCGCAGCCGGGAACCGGGTCCTCGGCCGCCAGGGCCAGCTGCATGGCCTGACGGCCCTCGTACTCGCCCTGCTCGTACCGGCTGGCCATCCAGTGCAGATGGGAGAGGGTGAAGCGGGCGCGTCCCTCCGCGCGCGGATCGCCGGCGAGTTCCCCCGCGTCGCGCACGGTCTGGGCCGCCGCCTCGTACTGCCGGGAGTTGGCGCCCGACTCGCCGAGGTCCTTCGCCGCCACCAGGAGGTCGGCCGCGCGGCGCAGCGTGGCGCCGGTCGCCAGCTGCTGGACGCAGGCCAGCAGGCAGTGCGCCTCGGTGAACATCCAGTCGAGTGCGGCGGCCGAGTCCTGGAAGTCCAGCCCCGGGTACCGCGTCGGCTCCAGGTGGTCCACCAGCCGGTCCCCGGGGCGGGCCAGGGCGAAGACCCGGGCGGCGGAGGCGAGGTAGAAGTCCAGCAGCCGGGACAGCGCGGCGTCCCGCTCGGACGGCGGCATCTCGTCCCGCTCGGCGCATGCACGCGCGTAGAGCCGCACGAGGTCGTGGAAGCGGTAGCGGCCGGGAGAGGCGGACTCCAGGAGGCTGGTGTCGACCAGGCTCTCCAGCAGGTCCTCCGCGTCGTCGACGTCCATGTCCAGCACGGCCGCCGCCGCGGCGAGCGAGATGTCGGGGCCGTCGGCCAGGCCCAGCAGCCGGAAGGCGCGGGCCTGTTGGGGTTCGAGCTGGCCGTAGCCGAGTTCGAAGGTGGCCTTGACCGCGAGGTCACCGGCGCGCAGCTCGTCCAGCCGCCGGCGCTCGTCGCCGAGCTTGCCGGCCAGGGCGGAGACGGTCCAGGTGCGGCGCGAGGCGAGACGGGAGGCGGCGATGCGGATGGCCAGCGGCAGGAAGCCACAGGCCGCCACGACGTCCATCGCGGCGTCGCGCTCGGAGCCGACCCGCTCCTCGCCGACGATGCGGGTGAACAGCACCAGCGCCTCGTCGGGGCTCATCACATCGAGGTCGACCAGGTGGGCGCTCTCCAGGTCGACCATCCGGTGGCGGCTGGTGATCAGCGCCGCGCAGCCCGGGGTGCCGGGCAGCAGGGGGCGCACCTGGGCGGCGTCGCGGGCGTTGTCCAGAAGCGTCAGGACGCGGCGGCCGTCCAGGAGGGAGCGGAAGAGCGCGGCGCGCTCCTCGACGCCGTCGGGGATGGCGTTGTCGGCGGTGCCGAGCGCGCGCAGGAAGGAGCCCAGCACGGCGCCGGGGTCGGCGACCAGGGGGCCCGAGCCCTGCAGGTCGACGTAGAGCTGGCCGTCGGGGAACTGGTGGCGTGCGGCGTGGGCGACGTGCACGGCCAGGGTGGTCTTGCCGACGCCGCCGATGCCCGCGACCGCTGACACGGCCATGACACGCCCTTCGGCGGTGGCGAGCTGATCGCTCAGCTCCTTGATGAAGGGTGCCCGCCCGGTGAAGTCCGAGACCGTCGCGGGCAGCTGGGCGGGGCGTACGAAGCTCGCGGCGCCGCCGCTCGGCTCCTCGGCGGCGTGCGCGGAGACCGCCAGCTCCGCGTCGGCCTCCAGGATCCGCTGGTGCAGCGCGGACAGTTCGGGGCGCGGGTCCACGCCCAGCTCGTCGGCGAGCAGCCGCCGGGTGTCGGCGTAGACGGCCAGGGCCTCCGCCTGCCGTCCGCTGCGGTACAGCGCCAGCATCAGCAGCTCCCGCAGCCGCTCGCGCAGCGGGTACGAGGCGGTCAGCGCGGTCAGTTCGGAGACCGCCTCGGAGTGGTGGCCCAGCTCCAGGTCCAGGTCCAGCCGGGTCTCGATCAGGGAGCGGTACCACTCGTCCAGTCGGGTGCGCTGGGTCTCCGCGTACGGACCCGGCACTCCGGCCAGCGGTTCGCCGTCCCACAGGTCGAGCACCTTGTTGAACAGCTCGCGCGCCCGCGTGCGGTCCCCGGAGTGCTGCGCCTTCTCCGCCTCGGCCGTCAGCTGCTCGGCCACGTCGGTGTCCAGGGCGCCCAGGCCGATCCGGATCGCGTAGCCGCCCGACTCGCTCACCAGGATCTCGGAGTCCGGCCCGAACGCCTTGCGCAGCCGCGAGGCGTACGTGCGCAGCGCGGCGATCGCCGCCTCCGGCGGCTCGGTGCCCCACAGGCCGTCGACCAGCTCCGGCGCGGTCGCGGTGCGCCCGCCGCGCAGCAGCAGCGCGGCCAGCAGCGCGCGCTGCTGTGGCGACCCGGTGTTGATCGCCTCTTCGCCCCGCCAGGCCCGGACGGGGCCCAGCACGGTGAAGTACAAGTGCTGTCCCGGCACCCGCTCCCTTTCGCCGTCCATGGTCTCCCCCTCGCCTGTCCTTCCCCGTTCGCACGGGCCAGTTTGCCTTGTCAACGCCGTCCGCGTCAGTAGGGCCCCCACGTCCTCCACAAGCCCGCCATAGTTGGCCGAAGTGGCCATGGTGCGTGGCGCGACGCTTGCGACGGGAGGGGCTTGCCGGGAGCGGGGGAGGGGGCGCGGGAAACGCGTGGTGAACCCGGAGGGAACCCGCACCCGATAACTGACACTCCGTCAGATCAGCGCTACCGTGAACGGCATGGAGAGCTTCCCGAAGATCATCTCGGTGGACGACCACACGGTTGAGCCCCCTCACGTCTGGCGGGACCGCCTCCCGTCGAAGTACCGCGACACCGGCCCGCGCGTCGTCCGGGCGCCGCTGAAGGAGATGACCTTCGTCGGCGGCAAGTTCGCCCCGACGATGGGCGCGCCCGGCGACGACGGGCCGATCGCCGACTGGTGGGTGTACGAGGACCTGCACCGGCCGCTCACCCGGCTGGACACCGCCGTCGGCTGCGCCCGCGACGAGGTCCGGCTGGAGGCCATCACCTACGAGCAGATGCGGCCCGGGTCGTACGCGGTGCCCGACCGGCTCGCCGACATGGACGTCAACCACGTCCAGTCCGCGCTGTGCTTCCCGACCTTCCCGCGCTTTTGCGGGCAGACCTTCACCGAGGCGGACGACCGCGAGCTGGGGCTGCTCGGGGTGCGCGCGTACAACGACTGGATGGTGGAGGAGTGGTGCGGCCCCGAGGCGCGGGGCCGGCTCATCCCGCTGATCATCATCCCGCTGTGGGACGCGGAGCTGGCCGCCGCCGAGGTGCGGCGCAACGCCGCGCGCGGGGTGCGCGCCGTGTGCTTCTCCGAGATCCCGCCGAACCTCGGGCTCCCCTCCATCCACACCGATGCCTGGGATCCCTTCTTCGCGGCGTGCGACGAGACCGGCACGGTCATCGCCATGCACATCGGCTCGTCCTCCCGCATGCCCTCGACCTCCGCCGACGCGCCCCCGGCGGTGGGTTCCACCATCACCTTCGCCAACTGCTGCTTCTCGATGGTCGACTGGCTGATGAGCGGCACGTTCGAGCGCTTCCCCAACCTCAAGATCATGTACGCGGAGGGCCAGATCGGCTGGATCCCGTACATCCTGGAGCGCGCCGACGTGGTGTGGGAGGAGAACCGCGGCTGGGGCGGGGTCGCCGACAAGGTGCTGCGGCCGCCGTCCGAGCTGTTCGCCGAGCACGTCCACGGCTGCTTCTTCGACGACGCCTTCGGGCTGCGGAACCTCGACGCGATCGGCGTGGGCAACGTCCTGTACGAGACGGACTACCCGCACTCCGACTCGACCTGGCCGAAGTCCCGGGAGGTCGGCGAGGCGCAGATGGGCCACCTCGCGCCGGACGTGGTGGAGCGGATCGTACGGGGCAACGCGATCGAGCTGCTGGGGCTGACCGCGGACGGGCTCTGGGCCGGACCGGGCGCGTAGCGGGTACGCGCGCCGGTTCACTCAGGAGCAAGGAAGTGTGCACTGCCGGTCAATGACACCCGCCGGGCGCTCCGGCAGGCTGGAGGCCTGGCGCCGGGGTTCGCCGCGTGCCGGACGCCACGGGGGTGCGTCCGGTGCGCGCGACCTGAGGGCCAGCTGCCGGTAGTCGCTCGGCGGCATCCCGTACGCGGCGCGGAACGCGCGGCTGAAGACGGCGGGATGGGAGAAGCCTCGGCGCGCGGCGAGTTCGTGCAGGGGCACGGCGGACAGCCCGGGGTCGTCGAGGTCCCGCCGTACGCGGTCCAGGCGCTGCTGCCGTATCCAGGCGGAGACGGTGGTCTCCTCGGCCCGGAACAGCCGGTGCAGATAGCTGACGGAGATGTGGTGCGCGGCGGCGACGGCGGCCGGGGTCAGCTGTGGGTCGTGCAGGTTCCGCTGGATGAAGTTCCGCACGCGCAGGAACAGGGTCCGCTGACGCGTCTCGGGAGGTACGGCGTCCTCGGACTCGGCGGCGTGCGCGAGCAGCGCCGTGGCCAGGTCGACCAGCACGGCCCCCAGTCGCGGCCCGTCGGAAGGGCGGTATGAGCCGCTGTCCGCGGACAGCCGGCTGAGGAACCCGGTCAGCAGGGCGCCGACCCCCTCGCTTCCCGGGATGGGCCGGGCGAGCAGCCGGTCGATCCGGTCGTGGGGGACCGGAATCAGCGCCTTGGGGATCTCCAGGCCCACGCCCTGGGGAGGGCCGCCGAAGGCCACGCAGTCGTAGGGGCGCGAGGTGTCGACGACGTACAGGCCGCCGGCGGAGTGCGCCGCCTCCTCGCGGGCCTGGGAGACCTGGAGGTTCGCGCCTTCGAGGAAGGAGAAGTGGTACAGCTCGGGGTCCGACTGCCGGATGAGCTTCGGGGTGCGCCGGAAGGTCATCGGGTGGAACTTCGTGGGCCATACGTGGGCCGGGCCGACCTCCAGGATGCGGACCTGTCCGCGGAAGTCAGCGGTGTGTTCGGTGCTCATCTCCATGGGGGCCATGAGCTTCGCCATCTGCTCGCGCCAGAAGTCGAACCGGTCGGCTCGGGGGAGTTCGTCGCACCGGAACACCGTCTCGATCATCACGTGCCCTCGTGTCTGCCCTCATACGGGTGTGCGCTACAGCGGGTGAAGGTCGGGCCACAGCCACCGTACGTTAGCACCAGGGCTTGTCTGACGAACCGTCAGATACGACGATGGCGGTCCACCGAGGGTCCACCACGGTCCACTGCGGTCCACCGACAAGGAGGCCCGGCATGCGCGTCCTGCCCCGGGGTCGGTTGAGCTACGGCATGCAGCTGCCGATCCAGTCACAGAGCACCCTCTACGCCGAACCGTGGGAGGCGGCCGCCGGTCCGGAGGACCTCGTCGCCGTCGCCCGCGCCGCCGACCGCTCCGGCTTCGCCTACGTCGCCGTCTGCGACCACGTGGCGATCCCGCGGCGGCTGGCCGCCGCGATGGGCACCATCTGGTACGACCCGGTCGCCACCCTCGGCTACCTGGCCGCGGCCACCGAGCGGGTGCGGCTGCTCAGCCATGTCGCCGTCGCCGCGCTCCGGCACCCCCTGCTCACCGCCAAGCAGTACGCGACGCTCGACCACCTCTCCGGCGGGCGGCTGATCCTCGGGGTCGGCGCCGGGCACGTACGCGAGGAGTTCGACGCGCTCGGCGTCGACTTCGACGCGCGCGGGCCGCTGCTCGACGAGACGGTCGACGCGCTGAAGGCGGCGCTGGGGCCGGAGGAGTTCGCCGACTTCCACGGTGAGCACTTCACGTATCGAGACCTCGGCCAGGCCCCGCGCCCCGCCCAGACGCCGCGCCCCCCGCTGTGGGTGGGCGGCTCCTCGCCCGCCGCGCTGCGCCGGGCCGCCGTCCGGGGCGACGGCTGGCTGCCGCAGGGCGACCCGCGCGACCGGCTCCCCGCCCGGATCGCCCGGCTGCGCGCGCTGCGCGAGGCAGCGGGGATCGAGGAGCCCGCCGAGATCGGCGCCATCGCCGAGCCGCTGTACGTGGGCGAGCCGTCCTGGCGCGTGGGGTGCCGCACGCTCACCGGGAAGCCGGAGCGGCTGGCCGAGTCCCTGCGCGCGTACGCGGCCATGGGCGTGGACCAGATCCAGGTGCGGTTCCGCAGCCGGAGCCGCGCCGAACTGACCGACCAGATGGCGGCCTTCGCGGCCGACGTCGCCCCGCAACTCAATCCTTGAGGAGGCCATCGTGGGCAAGCTGGACGGACGCGTCGTGATCGTCACGGGTGCGGCGCGCGGGCAGGGCGAACAGGAGGCGCGGCTGTTCGCAGCCGAGGGCGCGAAGGTGGTGCTCGCGGACGTCCTCGACGACCAGGGCGGCGCCGTGGCGAAGGAGCTGGGGGAGGAGTCCGCCGCTTACGTCCATCTGGACGTGAGCCGCGAGGACGACTGGGCGGCCGCCGTGGCGTTCGCGAAAGACGCCTTCGGCGCGGTGAACGGGCTGGTCAACAACGCGGGCATCCTCCGCTTCAACGAGCTGACCAGCACCCCGCTGGAGGAGTATCTGGCCGTCGTCCAGGTCAACCAGGTCGGCGCCTTCCTCGGGATGCGCACCGTCGCCCCGGAGCTGGCGGCGGCGGGCGGCGGCACGATCGTCAACACCGCCTCCTACGTCGCCCTCTCCGGCATGGCCCTGCTGACCTCGTACGCCGCCACCAAGGCGGCCATCGTCGGGATGACCCGGGTGGCCGCGATGGAGCTGGCGGGCAAGGGCATCCGGGTCAACGCGGTGTGCCCCGGCGCGATCGACACCCCCATGAGCAACCCGGCCCGGCTCGACCCGGCGGCGGACACGGCCCGGGTGGCCGAGGCGTCGGAGGCGGTCGACGGCCTCTATCGCAAGCTGGTCCCGATGGGCCGCATCGGCCGCCCCGAGGAGGTCGCCCGCCTGGCGCTCTTCCTCACCTCGGACGACTCCTCGTACATCACCGGCCAGCCGCTCGTCGCCGACGGTGGCTGGCTGTGCGGCGTCTCGGTCTTCTGACGGCTCCCCCGGGGCCGGGCGTGCCCCTTGACGCCCAACCCCGCCGGTGCCATGGTCGAACCCAAATCTGACGGTACGTCAGATAGAGCAGAGGCGGTGACCCCCTTGGAATTCGGACTGTTCGTACAGGGATACGTGCCGGAGCGCCGACGCCGCGCCGACCCCGAGGCCGAGCACCACGCCCTCATCGAGGAGACCGAGTACGTCATCCAGGCCGACCGATCCGGCTTCAAATACGCGTGGGCCTCCGAGCACCACTTCCTGGAGGAGTACTCCCACCTCTCCGCGAACGACGTCTTCCTCGGCTACCTCGCCCACGCCACCGAGCGCATCCACCTCGGATCCGGCATCTTCAACCCCCTCCCGCAGGTCAACCACCCGGTGAAGGTCGCCGAGAAGGTGGCCATGCTCGACCACCTCTCCGGCGGCCGGTTCGAGTTCGGCTCGGGGCGCGGGGCGGGCAGCCACGAGATCCTGGGGTTCATCCCGGGCGTCACGGACATGAACCACACCAAGGAGATCTGGGAAGAGACCATCGGCGAGTTCGCCAAGATGTGGCTGCGGGACGAGTACCCGGGCTTCCAGGGCAAGCACTGGTCGCTCCCGCCCCGCAAGGTGCTGCCCAAGCCGTACGGGGCGGGCCACCCGGCCATGTGGTACGCGGCCGGCTCCCCGTCCTCGTACGCGATGGCGGGCCGCAAGGGCCTCGGCGTCCTCGGCTTCTCCATCCAGAAGGTGTCCGACATGGAGTGGGTCCTCGACTCCTACAAGAACGCCGTCAAGGACGCCGACCCGGTCGGCGGCTTCGTCAACGACAACGTCATGGTGACCTCGACCGCGATCTGCGCCGAGACCCACGCCAAGGCGGTCGAGATCGCGCTCGGCGGCGGCCTCAACTACCTCCAGTCCCTCCTCTTCCGCTACCACGACACCTTCCCCCGCCCGGACGGCATCCCGGAGTGGCCCGAACTCCTCCCCGAATACACGGAGGAGATCATCGAACTGCTCATCGCCGAGGAGCTGATGATCTGCGGCGACCCGGACGAGGTCTTCCGGCAGTGCAAGCGGTGGGAACAGGCCGGGGCCGACCAGCTCTCCTTCGGGCTGCCGATCGGCATCGGCTACGAGGACACCATGAACACCATCAAGCTCATCGGCGAGCACGTCATCCCGAAGATCGACACCGATCCGGTGCACCGCACGACCCGCTTCCGCCGGACAGCGAACGGATGACAGCTGACAGATATCAGCTGATGTCATACAGATAACGGCTGACGCCAGAAGGGACCCCACCCGTGCTCGACCACCTCATCAAGGGCGCCACCGTCGTGGACGGCACGGGCGCGCCCTCGTACACCGCCGACGTCGGCCTGCGCGACGGCCGGATCGTCACCGTCGCCGAGCCGGGTTCCGTCGCCGAACCGGCCCGCGGCGGCGAGGACGCCACCGGGCTCGTCCTCGCGCCCGGCTTCGTCGACCCGCACACCCACTACGACGCCCAGCTCTTCTGGGACCCGTACGCCACCCCCTCGATGCACCACGGCGTCACCACCATCGCGGGCGGCAACTGCGGCTTCACCCTCGCCCCGCTCAACCCCGAGCGCCCCGGCGACGCCGACTACACGCGGCGGATGATGAGCCGGGTCGAGGGCATGTCGCTCGTCGCCCTGGAGGAGGGCGCGCCCTGGAACTGGCACGGCTTCGGCGAATACCTCGACGCCCTGGAGGGCCGGACCGCCGTCAACGCGGGCTTCATGGTGGGCCACTGCGCGCTGCGCCGCCACGTCATGGGCCCGGACGCGATCGGCGGACAGCCCACCCCCGGCCAGATGGAGGCGATGCTGCGGCTCCTCCACGAGGCGATGGACGCGGGGGCGTGGGGTCTTTCCACCACCCAGTCCTCCACCCACGCCGACGGCGACGGGCAGCCCGTCGCCTCCCGGCACGCGAAGCCCGAGGAACTCCTCGCCCTGTCCCGGGCCGTCGGCGAGCACGAGGGCACCCAGATCGAGGCCATCGTGGCGGGCTGCCTCGACCGGTTCGCCGACGAGGAGATCGACCTGCTGGTGGAGATGAGCGCCGCCGCCGGGCGCCCCCTCAACTGGAACGTCCTCACCATCGACGCCGCCGTCCCCGAGCGCGTCCCGCGCCAGCTCCTGGCGAGCGAGCGGGCCCGTGCGGCGGGCGGCCGCATCGTCGCCCTCACCATGCCCATCCTCACCCCCATGAACATGTCCCTCGGCACGTTCTGCGCGCTCAACCTCATCCCGGGCTGGGGCGACATCCTCGGCCTGCCCGTCCCCGAGCGCATCGCGAGGCTCCGCGACCGGTCCGTACGGGCGGAGATGCTGCGCCGCGCGAACAGCCCCGAGGCCGGGGTCTTCCGGCGGCTCGCCGACTTCGGGCGGTACGTCATCGGCGACACCTACAGCGAGGCCAACGCCGGACTCACCGGCCGCGTCGTCCGCGACATCGCCGCCGAGCGCGGCCAGGACGCCTTCCACACCCTGGTGGAGATCTGCGCCGCCGACGAGATGCGCACCGTCCTGTGGCCGATGCCGACCGACAACGACCCGGCCAGCTGGGAGCTGCGGCGGCAGACCTGGGAACACGAGGACGTCATGCTGGGCGGCTCCGACGCGGGCGCCCACCTGGACCGGATGTGCGGAGCCCCGTACACCACGCGCTTCATCGGCGACTGCCTGCGCGGCCGGAAACTGGTCGGCCTGGAGCGGGCCGTGCGGATGCTGACCGACGACCCGGCGCGGCTGTTCGGCCTGCGCGAGCGCGGCCGGATCGCCGAGGGCTACCACGCCGACCTCGTCCTCTTCGACCCCGACCGCATCGACGCAGGTCCCGCTCGCCTCGTCCACGACCTCCCCGGCGACAGCCCCCGCCTGGACTCCCGGGCGGCGGGCATGGTGAGCGTCCGCGTCGGCGGCGTCGAGACCATCCGCGACGACGAGATCACCGGCGCGATCCCGGGGAGGGTGCTGCGCTCGGGCCGTGACACCCACAGCGTGTCCACGCGGGGCTGAGGTGCCGACGCCCCGCGTCGCCCTCGTCACCGGCGCCTCGCGCGGCATCGGCCTGGCCGTGGCGAAGGCCCTGGCCGCCGATGGTACGGCGGTGTGCGTGACCGCACGTGGTGCCGCCGAACTGGACGCGGCCGTACGCGAGCTGGGCCCTGACGCCCTCGCCTGCCAGGGCGACGTGGCGGACCCGGACCACCTCGAGGAGGCAGTCGCCCGCACTCTGGCCGCCTTCGGCCGCCTCGACATCCTCGTCAACAACGCCGCGACCAACGCCCCGCTCGGCCCGCTGATCGACGCCGACCCGCTCGCCTGGCGCGCGGCCTTCACGGTCAACGTGGAGGCCCCGCTCCGCCTGATCCAGGCGGCCTGGCGCGCCTGGATGCGCGACCACGGCGGCGCGATCGTCAACATCTGCACCGAGGGCACCCACGGCGTGGGCCCCGGCGTCGGCGCCTACGGCGCCAGCAAGACCGCCCTCCTCCGCCTCACCCGCCAACTCGCCGCCGAACTCGCCCCGTCCGTCCGCGTCAACGCCGTCTCCCCGGGCCTGATCCGCACCGAGATGGCCCGCTTCGTCTGGGACCGCGACGAACCCGCCATCGCCGCCACCCTCCCGCTGGCCCGCATCGGCGAACCGGAGGACGTGGCGAGCGCCGTCCGCTGGCTGGTCTCCGACGAGGCGTCCTGGATCACCGGCACCGACCTGGTGGTCGACGGCGGCCGCCGAGTCCGCGCGGCCTACCGCCCCGTATAAGACCTGCTACTGATGCGACTCCTCGGGCGCGGTGATCGCGTGCCGGTGGGCGTAGACGATGGCCTGGGAACGGTCGCGGCTGCCCGTCTTGGCGAAGATCTGGTTGATGTGGGTCTTGGCCCCGGCCTCGGACGGCCCGGTGTCGCACTGGCCGTCGGCCTGGAGGACGCGTTCGCGCATGCCCGCCAGTCCGAAGCGGCAGTTACGAAGCTGGACCCGAGCAGCGCAGTCCTCCACGGTTGCTCATCGTTCGGCGTCCCCTTGCGGATCGCTGTCGCTCTCCTCGGTTCCGTACTCCGCGCGGAGCTGTGCGACCCGCTTGTCCTCCGTTCCGCGCCGCGCCACCAGGCCGGAGATCAGCGCGGCGCCCCCACCGGGGACGAGTGCTGTTGCCGCTACCAACATGGCGCGGAGTACCGTCGACAGCTGGTAGTGCGCCGACAGCTTCCATGCGATGTACGCGCTGGCGCTCAGTGCGCAAACGCCCCACACGACGGAGACGCAGCCATTTGCCTGCCGTTCTGTGTGCTTTTCCGCAACTTCGGGCCCGAAGATGTACTTGCCGGCAGGGGCAGGAGCTCAGTCATGCTGATTGCTCACCACTCGTACTCGCCGTTGCAGGGCGGTAGTGGCTACCGCCCCCACTGCCTGTTGTGCTCAGGGGCAGAACGATTGACCACCCAACTCCTCGACTCACACAGCCCAGCGAGCGGCTGCGGCCGCAGTTCGACCCGGCGTGATCTGGAAGTTCCGCTCGGGAGTCCAGTGGCGGGACGCCGGAGTCTTCGAGGCTCTGCCGGAGGGCATGATCGCCGAGGCGGCAGAGCGGCACCCGGTACCGGGCCCGGAACTACGTGCCCGGGACAGCAAGCATGTACCTACGAACTTTGATCCTTGCTGGGGGCGACCGGGAAGGAAGCCTCGTCGCGGCCCGTACCGTCGGTGATCCACCATCTGTCCGCGCCGAGAAGCGTCAGTTCCGCGCGGCCGTCGCCGTCCCAGTCGTGGACGGCGAAGAGCGTGCCGTCGTCGGGGCCGTCGTCACCCGGCACGGACCGCTTGATGGAGTGCCAGGGTTTCGATCCGAGCCCGTGCTCGGAGCCGCCCCGCAGCACCTCGATCCGCGCGTCCCCCGCCTCCTTCTTCTTGGTGAGCTGTACGGCCAGGTCGTCGCAGCCATCGCCGTTGAAGTCCCCGACGGCGAGCCTGGCGCCGAAGCCCTCCTTGAAGTCGCCGCCGTCCATGGTGACCCACTTCCCCGGCTCCTTCCCGTAGCGGACGCTGACCTGGCCGCGCCGGTGCGGTGTGTCGACCTCGTCGTAGCTGTCGACGAAGCTCCGACCGATGGCGATGTCCTGGCGCCCGTCCCCGTCGAAATCGCCGAAGACGATGTTCTCGCCCTCCGGCAGCCGCTCGGGTTCCTTGCTCAGGCCGCCGGCGGTACGGGCGCCGCCGGTGAACAGCAGGGGCGGATCCCACGGAGAGTCGTAGAGCGCGAGATCGGTGGCTCGGTCGTCGTTCGCGTCCCCGGCGACCAGTACGGGTGACGCGCCCTCGTGGACCGGGCTGGGGATCTCCACGGTCCTGACCGGGGCGCCGGAGCGCTTGAACGGTCCCTTGAGGACGACCAGTTCCCGAGCCTCGTTCGAGTCCCTGAACACCGCGAGGTCGCTGTGGCCGTCCCCGTCGAAGTCGCCGGCGACCGGCGCGGTGTGGTATCCGCTGCCCGGCAGTGGCACACGCCCGTGCGCTCCGCCGACCCGCGGGCCCTTGGGGCCTCCCCACAGGACCTGGGCGGCGCCGCTCACGACGAGGTCGGCGTGGCCGTCCTCATCCAGGTCGGCGACCGTGGGCTGCAACGGGTCGTCGCCCGTCTGGACGTCGTGCGGCACACCGAGGTCGTCGTGGGCGAAGACGGTCGTGCGGTCGGGATCGGGACCGTGCTCGGAGCCGGGCACGACGAACAGGTCGAAGTTCTCCGTCTCGGAGATCTCGTGCACCAGATCGACGAAGCCGTCCCCGTCGAGGTCGGGGGTCGCGGGCGTGGCCTCGCGCGCCGAATCGACCGCCCGGCAGGGACTGTTGGGTACCGCACGCGCGCCGCCGGACGGCCGGAGGACGAGGAACGCCACCACCGCCACCACGACGAGGGAGGCCGCCACGGCGTGCCACATGCGCAAGTGGCGGAAGAACGGACCGCCTGCTGTCGGAAAGTGCATCAGCTCACTTCACGGGCGTGGACGGGGCCCGCACAAGGAAGTGGATCATTTCGTTACGGGGGTGATGCACCACGGTCCCGCCCCCTCGCCCCACGGGTACGCGGTGAGCCAGGGCTTCTTCCGGCCGGGTCTCGCATCGTCCGGGTAGCCCCGCGGGCTTCGATGTGTGACAGCAGGACCGGAGCGGATCGCGGCGCTCGTCGCCGACGCCGGGGCCGACGCGGTCGTCAACGCCGCGGGCCGGGCCCGGAAGGCCGACGATACGGATCTTCATGTGGGCGGCCCAACGCTTGAGACAGTGCCCTCCATGGCGCGTTGGGGTAGATCGCTTTCACGGAAGCGGGCGGTGGGGCCTTTCTCGGGCTGGCAGCCGTACTGTGCTGCTACAGACGCTTCCGCCAACTCACCATGTGGGACGAGGCCTTAGGGCTCCTCACGGAAACGTCGTCCGTTGCCTCGCCTTCCATCGCGCGATCCATGACCTGATTCGCCACAGCGTCACGCCCGTGCCTCGGACCGCCCGACGACGTGGGCGTGGCTCCGACTCTCGCCGGACGAGGCGAAGGCCGGGAGGGTCACCGACGTGCCGCTCACCCACCTCGACCATGGGGCACACGGCCGCCAGTACGTTCTGCTCCACCGGCGACGCAAACAGCTGGTCGACTACGGCAAGGTCCGCTACTGACGGTGTTCGGCACGCCGTGGGCCCCGGCGCGCGCCGGGGCCCACCGTGCGCCTGCGCTGTTCCTGGACCTCGAACCTTCCGCGCTCGATGCCGAGGAGGAACGCCCGCCATCCCTACACCGGTGAAGTGTGTAAGCGCTCAGATCCTCAGGGTCCTCAAGCACCGACGTGCCCCTCAGGTTCTCCATGGCCACGGCTTCAACGGCCGGGTCGGAATCGAAGCTGAAGGAAGAGAACGCGGAGGTCGTACCGGCCAGCACTCCCGCAGTGAACGGTAGGACCTGAAGGGTTACGTTCTGCCTGCCCGCGACATCGAGGATGGTCGACAACTGCTCCCGGTGAATCTCCGAGTTCAGCAGCGGGTGCTCGGCCCTGCGGTAATGGCCTATTGCAAACCGCCGCCTACGCCGAATCCTGGCCGTGGAGGACACGATCACACAGGGTCACGAAAATGCAAGCTTGCATGAGATTACTTGCGACTGTAGGGGTTGCATGTCTAACTTTAGGCGCATGCGTCGCTACAGAGCGTAATCGTGACGTATCGTCAGGGGGCCGGGATCCCCCTCGGGCTTCCCGCCGACGCCGTCGATGTCCCCCTCATCGATCCGGCCGCCCTCCTGACCCGGGCCCTCGTCCGTCGGGCCCGAGCAGCCTGAGCGATGAGGAAGGCCGGTGCACCACGGAGAGGGCGATGTATGGTGCGCAATATGTCACTCGACAGCCCCGTGTCCCGCCGCCTCCTCAGCGATGAGGTCTTCCACCGCCTGCGCGACTCCATCGTGCGCGGTGAACTGCCCCCGGGGGAGAAGGTCAAGGACAGCGAGCTGGCCGAGCGTCTCGGGCTCAGCCGCACCCCGGTGCGCGAGGCGCTCGCCCGGCTCGCCGACATCGGACTCGTCGAGGCCAAACCGGGCGTCTACACCCGCATCACCACCCTCAACCGTCGCGATGCCGAAAAGACCCTCGCGGTCCTGCGCGCACTCGACCAGCTGGCCATAGAGACCGCCGTGCCGGTCATGACCGAGCAGGATCTGCGGCAGATGCGCGAAGCCAACCGGGACTTCGAGCGCGCCGTCGCCGACAACGACATCGCCGCCGTCCTCGCCGCCGACGACCGCTTCCACGCCGTCCCCATCGCGGCCGCTGACAACCCGGTCCTCAGCCGCATCGTCGAACAGGTCCACCCCCAGATCCACCGCATCCTCCACCGCAAGTTCTCCACGCTGCTCGGCGGCCGCAACACCATCGAGCACCACGACCAGCTCGTCGACGTCTGCGCCACCGGTGACGCGCGTGCCGCCGCCGAACTCTCCGGACAGCACTGGTCCGAACTCGGCGGACACATCAACCAGCTCTTCGACACCAACCAGTTCGCCGAAGCGGCTGCCTCTTGAGGCCGCCCGCGGGCGCTTGGGGCGGCGGGTGGGAGCCCGTCACCGCCGGGGAGTCCGGGGCGGCCGTCTTCCGTTCCGATGACGGCTCGCGGTACGCGAAGTGTGTGCCCGCGCCCCAGGTGGCCTCGCTGGAGGCGGAGCGGGACCGGGTCGCGTGGCTTCACGCGCGGGGTGTGCCGGGCGCCCAAGTCCTCGACTGGCGCGTCACCGATGCGGGCGGCTGCCTGGTGACCAGCACCGTGGCAGGCGTCCCCGCGGACCGTGTCCCGGCTGCCACGCTCCACGCGGCGTGGGAGCCGATCGCCGACGCCGTGCGGCGACTGCACGACCTGCCGCTCCAGTCGTGCCCCTTCAGCCGCGACCTCCGTCAGATGTTCGCCACCGCACGCGAGGTCGTGGCGCGGGGCGCGGTCAACCCGGAGTTCCTGCCCGTCGACCAGCAGGACACCCCGCCCGGGGAACTGCTCGCGCGTCTCGCCCCGCAGATCGAGGACCGTCTCGCGCAGGAAGCCGCCGAGGCGGTCGTCTGTCACGGTGATCTGTGCCTGCCCAACATCGTGCTCGACCCGAGCACCCTGACCGTGGCGGGCTTCATCGACCTCGGCCGCCTCGGGCGGGCCGACCCCTGCGCCGACATCGCCCTCCTGTTCGCCACCGCCCGGGAGACATGGGCCGACGACCGGCGGGCCGACGCCGCGGAGGAGGCGTTCGCCGACCGCTACGGCATCGTCCTCGACCGGGACCGGGAGCGGTTCTACCTCCACCTCGACCCGCTCACCTGGGGATAGCGACAGGCTCGCCCAGCAATGAGGCGGCCTCGCCGGCCGTCGGCCTCCGGAGAGCGATCGGCCCGAGTGGGGCGCTGGGGTCCGGGCGAGCACGTCCACCGGGTGGACCAGGACTTTTCGCAGCCTTCGTAGCGTTGGTGATGGGTGGTCACACAACGCCTGGGGTCGCCCCCCGGGCAGCAAGCCCCAGCACGAAGAAGGATCATGAACACAGTCACTGCCAGCGAGAACTACACCGTCTCGGTCTTGGAACGGCTTGCGGAGAAAGGCGGTCGTGACGCGATCGTCGCGGGCGAGCGGCGCATCAGCGGCACCGAGGCCGTCAGCGGGGTCCTGCGCTTCGCTGCGGCGCTGCGGGACAGCGGACTGGTGGAAGGGGACGGAGTCGCGCTGTTCGTGGTGAACTCTCCGGAGGCGCTACAGCTCCAGCTGGCCGTTCATTTCGTGGGCTGTCGACTGGTTTTCGTTCCGCCGGAGCCCGGCAACGGCGAACTCGAAGCGCTGATCCAGCGCGCTGACGTCAAGATGCTCTTGTTCGACCCCATCTTCGAGGAGCGGACCGAGCGGATCACCAGCCGGATCGACATTCCACATGTCTTCAGCATCGGCGCGTCCTCGATCGCGCCCGACTTCCTGACGGCAGCCCCCGACACCGTCGGCTCGCTTCACGAGGCCGCCGATGGCCGCCACGTCGCGACGCTTCTCTACACCGGCGGTACGACCGGCGTGCCCAAGCTGGTCGTTCACCGCAGCGGTTATTACGACGGCTACGTGGAGGCGTCGAGCGAGGACGCCGAAGCGAACGCCAACGAGGCGGCCGACCCTGTGTGGCTGATATGCACGCTGGTGACGCATTCCAGCGGTCATGGCGCCTTCCTGCTGGGCCTCCTGGGCGGCTACACCATCGTGCTGCTGAGGACGTTCGATGCGGGGACGGCCCTGTCGGTGATGGCCAGGGAGCGCGTCAGCAGGGTGATGCTGGTGTCGCCCATGCTGTACGAGCTGCTGGACCACCCGGACTGCCTCCCCGGTCGCTTCCCCGCGCTGACGACCCTCCACTACACCGGTGCGGCGGCTTCCCCCGCCCGTCTGAGGCAGGCGATCGAGCGCTTCGGTCCGGTGATGGACCAAATGTACGGAGCGTCCGAGAACGGACTCGTCGCCCGGCTCTTCCCACAGGACCACGACCTGGACCGCCCCGAGTCGCTGACCAGCTGCGGACGCCCCGTGTCCGGAGTCGAGGTGGAGCTGCGCGACGAGGACGGCAAGCCGGTGCCGGTGGGGGAACTCGGTGAGCTGTACATGCGCAGTCGGTCGGTGATGGAGGGCTACTGGAACGACCCGGAACGTACCGCCGAGGTACTGGACGACGAGGGCTGGTTCCGCAGCGGAGACATCGCCCGGCAGGACGACGACGGCTACCTGTACCTGGTCGACCGGGCACGGGACATCATCGTGACGGGCAACACGGCCGACAACGTCTATTCGCGCCTCCTCGATGACTTCCTCATCGCACACCCCGCCATCAAGGAAGCCGCCACGATCGGTCTGCCCGGCGACGACGACAAGGAGACCGTGCACGTCGTCCTGGTGCCCCAGGACCTTGCCGAGGCCCCGGATCGTGCCCGGCTGACGGGCGAGATCGTGGACGCTCTGGGAGATCTCTACGAGCCTGCTTCCTACTCGATCACCGACTCCCTCCCCCGGACCGCCGTCGGCAAGACCGACAAAAAGGCCCTCCGCGCGGCCCTGCTGACGGCCCGCGCGCAGGACCAGCCCTGACGGGGGCTCGACATCTACCGCCGGCCCAGCCAGATCGGGTTGGTCAGGGCGACCATCGGGCCCGGTATGCCCGACGCGCCGCCGTCCGCCGCCGGGTGGCGGATCTCGGCGCGGACGTAGGCGGCGTAGGAGGGCGTGGTCTTCCACTCGACGGTGCCGGAGCCGGAGTCGGGCAGGGTGGTGGTGTGCAGCGGGCCCTGGTCGGTGATGAAGCGGACCTGGCGGCCCGGACCCGCGCCCGTGACCTTCAGACGGACCGTCACCTCCACGTCGGCGGCGACCGCCAGCCGGTCGGCGATGCCGGCGTGGTGGCCGCGCCCGTCCACCGCCTCGAAGGTGAGGTCGACCTCGGACGACTCGGCGATCCAGCAGCGGCCGGAGCGGATGCCGTCCTGGAGGGCGTCGCGCGACAGGTCGTCGGCGAGGACGACAGTCTGGGGGAGGCCGACGGGCGAGGGCTCGCGGTGGGAGTCGCTGTGGCCGACGGCGGGGAGCCAGCGGCCGTCCCCGCGGGCGGCGGCGACCAGGGTGTTGTCCCACTCCAGGACGGTCGCCTCGTCGTCCGGGCCGAAGTCGGCGTTCCACACCTCGACCGCGTCGGCCTCGTTGAAGCCGAACTTCCAGTTGCAGCCGACGCACGTGCCGTGGGGGTGGGCCGGGATCACCAGGCCGCCCGCCTGGCGGATCTTGCGGGCGAACTGGCCGAAGCGGTTGTCCCGGGCGCGGTAGCGCCAGTCGATGAAGGTGCCCGGGGCGATGCCGAGGGCGACCACATGGCCGTTCCGGGTGGTGATCTCCTCGCCCGTGATGATCAGCAGGTCGTCGCCCCACAGGCCCTCGAACGCGCCGTGGGAGGAGGTGGTGTTGTGCTCGGTGGTGGTGATGAAGTCGAGCCCGGCGGCGCGGGCGGCGGCGGCCAGCTCGGCCGGGGTGCGCTTGCCGTCGGAGTGCACGGTGTGCAGATGGGAGTCGCCCCGGTACCAGGCCCGGCCGCGCCCCTTGGCGCGCTGCGGCGGGTAGACCGGCTTGGGAGTGGTGCCGGGCGGGCCGAACCGCAGGGTGATGGTGACCTTGTAGTCCAGGCCCTGCGGGGCGACCGTGTAGGGGCCGAGGACGACATGCCAGGTGCCCGCCCGGACCGGCCCGGCGAGGTAGCCGGGGGTGGCCTCCGCGGCGCTGATCGCGAACTCCGTACGAGCACCGCCCGACCAGCCGCGGAAGCCGCGCCCGCCCAGCTCCGTACCGCGCTCGTCGAAGATGCCGATGTCGCAGGCGTTCCCCTGTGTGCCGGGAGGCACGGTCGGCTTGTCGTACGAGTAGGAGACCGCGATCTCGCGGACCCCGGACGGCACCTCCACCGGCAGATAGACGAAGTCCGGGGAGCCCGTGGGCAGATGGCCGGTGATCGTACGGGACTTCCCGTCGCCATCGTCCGCGTCGTCGGCCTGCGCGAACGACACCGGGTCGAGCGTGAGCACGCCCGCCGCCCCCGCGAGCGCGGAGAGTCTGAGTACGTCCCGTCGCTGCATGCCTGCCCCCACACTCGGATTCGTGTCACCCGCGTCCCACCGTTGTACGCGTCGATGACATCCGCGGAAAGGCCTGTGGATAACTCGAAGGCGGAGAGGGAACATACGTCCCCCACGCGTCTCTCGTACGTCACACACGTCCCCGGCGGCAGGAGCGGCCCCTTCATGCGCATCGCGACCACCGTCTTCCTCACCGACGAGACCGTCCGCCCCGCCTGGCTCGGGCGCGAGCTGGAGCGGCGCGGATTCGCCGGGCTGTATCTGCCCGAGCACACCCACATCCCGGTCAGCCGCGAGACCCCCGCCCCCATGGGCGAGCCGCTGCCGCGCCCGTACGGACGCACCCTCGACCCGTTCGTGGCGCTCGGCCAGGCGGCCGCCGTCACCGAGCGGCTGGGTCTTGGCACCGGCATCTGCCTGGTCGCCCAGCATGATCCGGTCGGCCTCGCGAAGAGCGTGGCCACCCTCGACTTCCTGTCCGGCGGACGCTTCACCTTCGGTATCGGGTATGGCTGGAACGTCGAGGAGGCCGCCGACCACGGCACCGTCTGGGCGGAGCGCCGCGAGCTGGTCCGCGACCGGATGGCGCTGATGCGCGCCCTGTGGGCGGAGGAGCCCACGGCCCATCAGGGCCCGTACGTGTCGGTGCGGGCGAGCCTGGCGTACCCCAAACCGGTGATCCGGGAGCGCCCGCCCGGCGACCCGCTCACCGGGCCGCGCACCCTGATCGGCGGGGCGGCCGGGCCGCGGCTGTTCGCGCACATCGCCGCGTACGCGGACGGCTGGCTGCCGATCGGCGGTGGTGGCCTCACGGAAGCCCTCCCCGAACTGCGTCGCGTCTGGGCGGAGGCGGGGCGGGACCCGGCGGCGCTGGAGGTGGTGCCGTACGCGGTGCGCCCCTCGCCCGGCAAGCTCGCCCACTACGCCGACCTCGGCGTCGAGGAGGTCGTCGTGCAGCTCCCGCCCGGGGACGAGACGGAGGTCCTGCACACCCTGGACGCCTGCGCGCGGTATTTGTAGCGCGCAATCGTATTCCCGGCACCAGGGCCGAATTGTCGTGATCAGACCCACAAAACCGCAGGCCCGGCCGGTCTGGCGGTGTCGGACACCACTCGTATGCTCGGAGGATGACCACGAGCGCGCAGGGAAATGAATCGACGCCCCCCACGGCCAACGCGATGCGCCGTGCGCTCAAGCGCGCCCGCGAGGGCGTGGCGCTGGACACCGCCGAGGCGGCGGTGCTGCTCCAGGCGCGCGGGGACGACCTGATGGATCTGGCCGCTTCCGCCGCGCGCGTGCGGGACGCCGGTCTGGAGGCCGCGGGCCGCCCCGGGGTCATCACCTACTCGCGCAGCGTCTTCATCCCGCTCACCCGGCTGTGCCGCGACAAGTGCCACTACTGCACGTTCGCCACCGTCCCCGGCAAGCTGCGCCGCGAAGGCCACGGCATGTTCATGTCCCCCGACGAGGTGCTGGACATCGCCCGGCGCGGCGCCGAAATGGGCTGCAAGGAAGCGCTGATCACGCTCGGCGACCGCCCCGAGGACCGCTGGCCCGAGGCGCGCGAGTGGCTGGAGGCCGAGGGGTACGACGACACGATCGCGTACGTACGGGCCATGGCGATCCGCATCCTGGAGGAGACCGGGCTGCTGCCGCACCTCAACCCCGGCGTCATGAGCTGGACGGACTTCCAGCGGCTCAAGCCCGTCGCGCCGTCCATGGGCATGATGCTGGAGACCACGTCCGAGCGGCTGTGGAGCGAGCCCGGCGGCCCGCACTACGGCTCGCCGGACAAGGAACCGGCCGTCCGGCTGCGCGTCCTGGAGGACGCGGGCCGCAGCTCCGTGCCGTTCACCAGCGGGCTGCTGATCGGCATCGGGGAGACGTACGAGGAGCGCGCCGAGTCGCTGTTCGCGCTGCGCCGCGTGTCCCGCTCGTACCACGGCGTCCAGGAGGTCATCGTCCAGAACTTCCGCGCCAAGCCGGACACGGCGATGCGCGGGATGCCGGACGCCGAGCTGGACGACCTGGTGGCCACCGTCGCGGTCGCCCGGCACATCCTGGGCCCCTCCGGATGCATCCAGGCGCCGCCGAACCTGGTCGACGCGGAGTACGAGCGGCTGATCGGCGCCGGTATCGACGACTGGGGCGGCGTCTCCCCGCTCACCCCGGACCACGTCAACCCCGAGCGCCCCTGGCCCCAGGTGGACGAGCTGGCCGAGCGGTCCGCCGCCGTCGGGTTCGCATTGCGCGAACGGCTCGCGGTCTACCCCGAGTTCATCCAGCGCGGCGAGCCGTGGCTGGACCCGCGGCTGCTGCCGCACGTGCGCGCGCTGGCCGACCCGGCCACCGGGCTCGCCCGCCCGGACGCCCGGCCCGCCGGGCTGCCCTGGCAGGAGCCCGACGAGGCCTTCAGCCCTTCGGGCCGCACCGATCTGCACCGCACCATCGACACCGAGGGCCGCACCGGCGACCGGCGCGACGACTTCGACGAGGTGTACGGCGACTGGGAGGCGCTGCGCGAGGCCGCCGCCCCCGGCATGGTCCCGTCCCGGATCGACGCGGACGTGAAGGCCGCCCTGGCGCAGGCCGCCGACGACCCCACCAAGCTCACCGACCCCGAGGCGCTGGCCCTGCTGCACGCCGACGGGCCCGCGCTGGACGCGCTCACCCGCATCGCCGACGACCTGCGGCGGGCGGCCGTCGGTGACGACGTCACGTACATCGTCACCCGCAACATCAACTTCACCAACGTCTGCTACACCGGCTGCCGCTTCTGCGCCTTCGCGCAGCGCCGCACCGACGCCGACGCGTACACCCTCTCCCTGGACCAGGTCGCCGACCGCGCCCAGCAGGCGTGGGACGTGGGCGCGGTGGAGGTGTGCATGCAGGGCGGCATCCACCCGGACCTGCCCGGGACGGCGTACTTCGACGTCGCCCGGGCCGTGAAGGAGCGCGTCCCCGGGATGCACGTCCACGCGTTCTCCCCGATGGAGGTCGTCAACGGCGCCACCCGCACCGGGATGTCCATCCGCGAATGGCTGACGGCGGCGCGCGAGGCGGGCCTCGACACCATCCCCGGCACGGCGGCCGAGATCCTCGACGACGAGGTGCGCTGGATCCTCACCAAGGGCAAGCTGCCGACCGCGACCTGGGTGGAGGTCATCAAGACCGCGCACGAGCTGGGCATCCGCTCGTCCTCGACGATGATGTACGGCCATGTCGACCAGCCGCGCCACTGGCTGGGCCATCTGCGGCTGCTGGCGGAGATCCAGCAGGAGACGGGCGGCTTCACCGAGTTCGTCACCCTCCCCTTCATCCACACCAACGCCCCCGTCTACCTCGCCGGTATCGCCCGCCCCGGCCCCACCACCCGCGACAACCGCGCCGTGACGGCCATGGCGCGGATCCTCCTCCACCCGCACATCCCCAACATCCAGACCAGCTGGGTCAAGCTCGGCACCGAGGGTGCGGCCGAGATGCTGCGCTCCGGCGCCAACGACCTGGGCGGCACGCTCATGGAGGAGACCATCTCCCGCATGGCGGGCTCCTCGTACGGCTCCTACCGCTCCATCCAGGACCTCATCGGCATCGCCGACCTGGCGGGCCGCCCCGCCCGCCCCCGGACGACGACCTACGCCAACGTGCCGGAGGAGCGGCAGACGGCGGCCCTCGCCTCGGACGGGCACCTTCCGGAGCTGCTACCGGTGCTCGGCGACTGAGCCCTTCCGCCACGCGGACTCGCGCAGCAGCCGCAGCCCGTTGAGGCCGACGAGGACCGTGGAGCCCTCGTGCCCGGCGACACCGAGGGGCAGCGGCAGCTGCCCGGTCAGGTCCCAGACGACCAGCGCGGTGATGCAGACACCGGCGATGACCAGGTTCTGGACGACCAGCCGCCGGGCGGTGCGGGAGAGCCGTACGACGGCGGGCAGGGCGGCCAGTTCGTCCCGTACGACGACGGCGTCGGCGGTCTCCAGGGCCAGGTCGGAGCCCGCCCGGCCCATGGCGACGCCGGTGTGGGCGGCCGCCAGGGCGGGCGCGTCGTTCACGCCGTCCCCGACGACCAGGACGCGGCGCCCGGCTCCCGCCAGCTCCCGTACGGCCGCCACCTTGTCCTGCGGCAGCAGCCCGGCGCGTACGTCGGCGATGCCGGTCTCCGCGGCGAGGCGGTCGGCGGCGCGCCGGTTGTCGCCGGTGAGCAGCACCGGCCGGGAGCCGGTCAGCGCCGTGAGGCCGTCGACGGCTTCCGCCGCGCCGGGGCGGAGCCGGTCGGCGAGGTCGAGCACCCCGGCCGCCCGGCCGTCCACGAGGACGGCGACGGCGGTGTGCCCGGCCGCCTCCACCTCGGCGACTTCCGCGTACGCCTCCGGCAGCACCCGGGCGGGCGCCCCCACCCGGACCTCGCGCCCCTCCACGGTCGCGGAGACCCCCAGCCCGGGCGTGGAGGCGAACCCCTCGGCGTCCGGCAGCTGCATCCCGCGTCCCGTCGCCGCGTCCACGACGGCGCGGGCCAGGGGGTGTTCGCTGGGCCGCTCGGCCGCGGCCGCGAGGCGCAGCAGCGCGTCCTCGTCCAGCCCCGCACCGGGCAGCGGGCGCACCTCGGTCACCTGGGGCGTGCCCTCGGTGAGGGTCCCGGTCTTGTCCAGGGCGACGGCGTCCACCTGGCCCAGCCGCTCCATGACGACCGCGGACTTCACCAGCACGCCGTGCCGTCCGGCGTTGGCGATCGCCGACAGCAGCGGCGGCATGGTGGCCAGCACCACCGCGCACGGGGACGCGACGATCATGAAGGTCATCGCGCGCAGCAGCGTCGGCTGAAGCGCCGCGCCGAGCGCGAGCGGGACCGCGAACAGGGCGAGCGTGGCGGCCACCATCACCAGGGAGTACCGCTGTTCGACCCGCTCGATGAACAGCTGGGTGGGCGCCTTGGTCTCCGACGCCTCCTGGACCATCCGCACGATGCGGGCGATCACCGAGTCCGACGGGTCGCGCTCGACCCGTACCCGCAGCGCCCCGGTGCCGTTGACGGTCCCGGCGAACACCTCGTCCCCGGCCGCCTTCGCGACGGGCAGCGGCTCGCCCGTGATGGTGGCCTGGTCGACCTCGCTCTCGCCGTCCAGGATGCGCCCGTCGGCCCCGACCCGCTCCCCGGGCCGGACCAGGACGGTGTCCCCGACCGCCAGCGCGTCGGCGGCCACCGTCTCCTCGCCGCCGCCGGGCAGCAGCCGGGTGGCGGTCGCGGGCGCGAGGTCGAGCAGCCCGCGCACCGAGTCGGCGGTCCGCGCGGTGGCGACCGCCTCCAGGGCGCCGGAGGTCGCGAAGATGACGATCAGCAGCGCGCCGTCCAGCACCTGCCCGATCGCCGCCGCGCCGAGCGCCGCGACCACCATCAGCAGATCCACGTCCAGCGTCTTGTCCTTGAGGGCCTTCAGCCCCTCCCACCCCGGCTCCCAGCCCCCGGTGACGTACACCGCCCCGTACAGCGGCCCCCACGCCCAGCCGGGCGCCCCGCCGAGCTGCGCCGCCAGCGCGACCAGGAACAGCACGAGCGCCGCCAGCGCCCAGCGGGCCTCCGGCAGGGCGAGTACGTGGGTACGGCGGCGGGGTACGGCCGCGGGCCGGGCCGTCGGGGGCGCGGACCGGGTGGTGAGCGTGGACGTCATGGCGGCACACCGTACCAGCAACACTTGAACAAGTATTCATGCATAAGTGGTCCGTAGGATGAGCCCATGGGCCATGGAGCACAAACCCCCGCCGGCGACGCCGCCGCCCCGCGCGCCCGTCTCACCCCCGATAACGCCCCGACGGTCGCCGCCACCCTCCAGGCCCTCGCCACCCCCTCACGCCTGCTGATCCTGGCCCACCTCCGCGAGGGCCCCTGCCCGGCCACCGAACTCGCCGAAGCCGTCGGTATGCAGCAGTCCGCCTGCTCCCACCAACTCCGCCTGCTGCGCAACCTCGGCCTGGTCACCGGCACCCGCCAGGGCCGCTCCGTCGTCTACTCCCTCCACGACAACCACGTGGCGGAACTCCTCGACCAGGCCCTCCACCACGTCGAGCACCTCCGCCTGGGCGTCACGGACTGAGCCCGCGCCCGACGGGCGGGCAGAAAACGCGTGCCGTGCGGCTCGGCGGGCTGCCATGCTGCGCGCCATGACAACCGATGACGGACCTGGCCCCACCCTGACCACCGGCGGGCGTGACAGCGAACTCGAGAGGCGGCTGACCGAGGAACTGGTCGCCTTCAACACGGCCGCCACGGGCGCGGCCGATCGTGGCGCGTTCTCGGTCAAGGTCGCCGATCGAGCGGGCGAGTTGGTTGGTGGGCTGTCCGCGTGGACGTGGGGTGGCCTGTGCGGCATCGAGCTGCTGTGGGTGCGCGAGGACAGTCGTCAGGACGGCTGGGGCGGCAGAATCCTGCGGGCGGCCGAGACCGAGGCGCGTCGGCGCGGCTGCGATCGCGTTGCCGTGTCCTCGTTCACCTTTCAGGCTCCCGGATTCTACGAGCGCCACGGCTACGCCGAGACCGGCAGGACGCCCGGTATCCCCGGGGGGCACGCGGACGTGCACCTGTTCAAGCGGCTGACCGGCGAACCGTAGGGGCGGCGCTTCAGGTGTCGTAGCCGGTCAGGCCATCGGCGTCGTCGTTGAGCTGCTTGAGGTCCACATCGCTGAGGAACGGCAGCACGGCGCCGCAGTCGAGGCAGGCGCGGGCGAAGTCGACGTCGAACGCCGGGCGGAGCTTGTAGGCGCGCGGGCGGGGGAACGTGAGCCGGAGGCGGTCGTTCTGGCCTTCGAGCGTCCTGAGCTGAGCGACCGGGCTCAGCCGACTCGATCCGCATACCCCGCAGCGCAGTACCCCGGTTCCCATGTGGGTGACGATACATCAGGACATCAGATCACCCCGGGGGCCGGGGCGGGGGCATGGTCAGGAAGCCTCGGGCTGGTTCGATTCGGCGACGGGCCCCCGCAGCTCTTCGTTGAGCCGCCGGGCTTCCTCCAGCTGATCTTCGAGGATGACGATGCGGCAGGCGGCGTCGATCGGAGTGCCCTGGTCGACGAGTTCGCGAACGCGTGCCGCGATGCGCAGCTGGTAGCGGGAGTAGCGGCGATGGCCCCCCTCGGAGCGCAGGGGGACGATGAGGCGGGCCTCGCCGACGGCGCGCAGGAAGGCGGGTGTGGCGCCGATCATCTCCGCTGCGCGGCCCATGGTGTACGCGGGGTAATCGTCGTCATCGAATTTGTCGGTGGCTCGTTCTCGGGGCTTCGAATTCATCGCACCTCTCTGTGGGACGCGTCGAGGGGCCCTGGTGCCATTTGGCACCAGGGCCCCGAGGGTTCAACACCATCTACCGGCGCTGTGCGCCGGCCTTCTGTTTCCGCTGCCTGCCCTGGGGGCGAGGCGCGGGGATCGCGGCTGCGTGACCGGGGACCACCTTCCAATCCGGGGCCTGCGGTACCCGAGCGGACCAGGTCCGTGCCCGGGCGATCCTGATGGCGTCTCCTCCTCTCCTTTTTCTCTCGCTGCTCTTGCTGGAACTGCTGTCGTGCGTCATGCGTGGCGGCCCTGCGGCCACCCGGCCCGGCAGCCAGTGGCGGGACCTTCCTGCACTTCCCGGCCCCGCCACTCCGCTGTCGTGCCGTGTTCTGCTCGCGGCAGTTCGTCTCTGCCGCGCCTGACTGACGTCGTTGGCTACGCGAGAAACACTAGCCACTGGAGCGCCGCATGTCTACTGCGGCCGGTGCAGATTTACCTCTACTGCCGTAACAGGCCCAGGGGGCCCGACCCCATGGGCCGGGGAGGTGGAGGTGAGGGTGCGGTGGCGGGGCCTCGGTCGTCACCCCCGCCGTCCACCGTGCGGCCGTCTTCCCGGCGGCCCGCCGGTCCTCGGTGGCGTTCTCCCCGCCGATGCCCAATATGTAATGCCGCGACTGCAGAAATAACCTCTGAATTGGTGGGGAGTTTTTGCCGTGCCGAGCTTGACTCTCAATTATCGTGCAGGACCCGGCGTGCCGTGCTACCGTCGTTGTCAGTTGCAGTTGTGGTTCCCAGACTTCAAGTGTCCTCGCCGTCGTACACGGCGGGAATGCTTTTGTATTTCCGGTGTATTTCCGGAGGGGTGATCATCGCGGCGACGCGGGGTCCGCAAAGTGTGGGCTCCGGGCACTGCGCCCGAAGGAGATATAGCATGACTACTGGCACCGTGAAGTGGTTCAACTCGGAAAAGGGCTTCGGCTTCATCGAGCAGGACGGCGGCGGCCCCGACGTCTTCGCCCACTACTCGAACATCGCCGCCCAGGGCTTCCGTGAGCTGCAGGAGGGCCAGAAGGTGAACTTCGACCTCACGCAGGGCCAGAAGGGCCCGCAGGCCGAGAACATCGTTCCCGCCTGACGCTGACGCGTACAGCGACGCTGGGGCCCGCACCTTGGGTGCGGGCCCCACTCGTTTTCCCCGGCGATCCGGCATCTTGAGCGTCCGCCTTGCCGGTGTACGTCGATCATCTTTCGAAGCGGTGGGCGCACCTCTTCCGCCCCACTTCGTTTCGTTTACCTATTCGGTTCGTTCTTGCGATTCTTTTCTGCGCGGCTCACTGCTGCCGAGAATTCCTCGACGTGCCGCATCGAGGAAGGCCGCATGAAACGCACTGTCCGAACGAACAACCGTTCCGTCCGCCCCCGCTCCGGTGGGAACGGCCGTCGTCCCGCCGCGCCGCAGGGAGAGTTCGCCCTGCCCGTCACGCGCACCCCCGCTCTGCCTCCGGCCGAGACCTTCGCCGAACTGGACATGCCGCCCGCGCTGCTGGCGGCCCTGGCCGCGGAAGGCATGGCCGTGCCGTTCCCGATCCAGGGCGCCACGCTGCCGAACTCCCTCGCGGGCCGCGACGTCCTGGGCCGTGGACGTACCGGCTCGGGCAAGACCCTCGCCTTCGGCCTGGCCCTGCTGGCCCGTACCGCCGGACAGCGCGCCGAGACCCGCCGGCCCCTGGGGCTGGTCCTGGTTCCCACCCGGGAGCTGGCCCAGCAGGTCACCGACGCGCTCGCCCCCTACGCCCGGTCGCTGAAGCTGCGGCTGGCCACCGTCGTCGGCGGTATGGCGATCGGCCGGCAGATCAGCGCTCTGCGCGGCGGAGCCGAAGTCGTTGTCGCGACCCCCGGGCGGCTGAAGGACCTCATCGACCGCGGTGACTGCCACCTGGACCAGGTCGGCGTCACCGTGCTGGACGAGGCGGACCAGATGGCCGACATGGGCTTCATGCCTCAGGTCACCGCGCTGCTGAACCAGGTCCGGCCCGAAGGGCAGCGGATGCTCTTCTCGGCCACCCTGGACCGCAACGTCGACCTTCTGGTCCGGCGCTACCTGGCCGACCCGGTGGTCCACTCCGTCGATCCCTCGGCGGGGGCCGTCACCACGATGGAACACCACCTGCTGCACGTCGACAGCGCGGACAAGCACGCCACCACGACTGAGATCGCCGCCCGTGACGGCCGGGTGATCATGTTCCTCGACACCAAGCACGCGGTGGACAGGCTCACCCAGCACCTGCTGAACAGCGGCGTCCGCGCCGCCGCCCTGCACGGCGGCAAGTCCCAGCCCCAGCGCACCCGCACGCTCGCCCAGTTCAAGACCGGCGACGTGACGGTACTGGTGGCCACCAACGTCGCGGCCCGCGGCATTCACGTGGACAACCTCGACCTCGTCGTCAACGTGGACCCGCCCAGCGACCACAAGGACTACCTGCACCGCGGCGGCCGCACCGCCCGGGCCGGCGAGTCCGGCAGCGTCGTCACCCTCGTCCTGCCGGGCCAGCGCCGCGACATGGCCCGGCTCATGAGCACGGCCGGCATCACCCCGCACAGCACCAAGGTCCGCTCCGGCGAAGCGGAACTGAGCCGCATCACCGGCGCCCAGGCCCCCTCCGGCATCCCCGTCACCATCGCCATGCCGGTCGTCGAACGCGCCAAGCGGGGCGGCTCGTCCTCGCGGGGGCGGCGCAGCCGACCGGCCCGGGCCCGCCGCGCCGCCGGATCGACCCGGACGGGGGCGGGGGCCTCGCAGCGGCGGTCCACCCTCGGCTCGGCCGCGTAGGCCCCGGACCGGACGCTGACGCTCGGTTACGGCTCGTCGGACCACCACAGCACGGAGGCTCTCCTTGACGATGGTTCACCCGCACCCCAGCCCGACGAGCTGTTCCCCCAGGACAGCCGATGACGCCATGAGCCCGCTCGGGCCGCAGGCCGGAGACGACATGTTCGTCGACGTGGCCCTGTCGGTCCTCGCGGGCGCCCGCGCCGACCATCTCCTCGTCCGTGACGAGGACGGCCGGTGTGCCGGACTGGTGGCCCGTGCCCAGCTGAGCGCCCACCGCGGCGCCTCCTGGTACACCGAGGAAACCCGGTTGCGGGACATCCCGCACGACCGGGGGCCCTTCACCTCGCCCGTGACGGCTGTGGGTGAAGCAGAACGCAGGATGCGCGAGCGCGCGCTGCGGGCTTCACCGGTGGTCGACGAGGACGGTTACGCCCTGGGAGTCCTCGCCCTCGCCCCGCTGATCTCTCCGGCCGGTCATCCGATTTCGGCCTCTCTTCGACCCTGTTGAGGCATTATGCGCTGTGTTATCGCCCGCTTCCCCTTCGATCTGATCAAGAGTGAGGTCGAGCAAGCGATGGCAGGTATCAAACCCGAAACCGTCACGGGAGACTCCGTGCTCATCGGCCGCCGTCAATACCCCGTCAAGCAAGTGGGCGCGGTCATCACCCGTCAGGACCGCCGTGACTTCACCGCCGACGAGGTCACCCGAGCACTGACCCGTCTCGGTTTCACCTGCCGTTCCCTTCCCGTATCCACACCCGACGCGGGCCATACGCCACTTGAGGCCGCGTCCGCGCTGCTCGGCTCCCCGGAACCTGCCTGACCGGGACCGACACGCCCGCACGATGAGGGCCCCGACCGCACGGCGGTCGGGGCCCTCATCCGTGCCCGCGGCGGGTCGCATTCCGCCGTCTCGGGAATGCCGGGCTTCCCCGTAAGATCTGCCGCGCGATGGGAACGCCGCTGCGCGTTGTGCGCTGTCCGTTATCCGGTGCGTCATTTCGGAATGAGGAGGTCCGTCGCACTATCCGTGATGACGCCTTCACCATTCGCCGCCCCATGGACGGCACCCGGATTCGATCAAAGAGTGTCCATTACAGTTCAAAGACACTCCAGGGCCATACACATATCGAAGAAGAGGGGAAAGGTCGTGACCGCAACCGCCAGCGCAGCGACCGGCGTCTGGGGCCGCGCCGAACAGCAGGACTTCCGTAGCCGGGTACGGGGCTGTCTGCTCGGCGGGGCGATCGGGGACGCCCTGGGGGCGGCGGTGGAGTTCTCCTCGCTGGCCGACATCCGGGCGAACCACGGCGCGCAGGGCGTGACGGACTTCCTGCCCGCGTACGGGCGGCGCGGCGCGGTCACCGACGACACCCAGATGACGCTGTTCACCGTGGACGGCCTGATACGCGCCCAGGTGCGCCGCGACACCGGCGCCTGGCATCCGCCCACCGACATCCACGCCGCGCACCGCCGCTGGTACGCCACCCAACGCGACTGGGGCCCCGACGAGCGGCGCGAGGGTGACGGGTGGCTGGCCCGCCAGGAGTGGCTGTACGCCCAGCGCGCGCCCGGGCGGGCCTGTCTGACCGGGCTCGGGGACGCGACCATGGGCACCCTGGAGGCCCCCAAGAACCCCGACTCCAAGGGCTGCGGCGCCGTCATGCGCTCCGCGCCGTTCGGGCTGCTGGTGGGCTGGGAGCCGCAGCTGGTGTTCCAGCTGGCCATCGAGTGCGCGGCGCAGACCCATGGCCACCCCACGGGCTATCTGGCGGCCGGCGCGTTCGCCCTCATCGTGCACGGGCTGGCGCGCGGGGAGGCGCTGGACGGCGCCGTCCAGCGCACCCTGGCCCATCTGGCGGGCCGCCCCGGCCACGAGGAGACCACGGACGCGCTGCGGCGGGCGCTGGGCGCCGTACGCCAGGGGCTGCCGACGCCCGAGCGCGTCGAATCCCTCGGCGAGGGCTGGACCGGCGAGGAGGCGCTGGCCATGGGGCTGTACTGCGCCCTGGTCGCCGAGGACGTGCGGCACGGTCTGCTGCTGGCCGTCAACCACGGCGGGGACAGCGACTCCACGGCGGCGATCTGCGGCAATCTGCTGGGCGTGCTGCACGGCGAGACGGCACTGCCGCCCGTGTGGCTCGCCGAGGTGGAGGGGCGCGGCACGATCCTGGAGCTGGCGGACGACTTCGCGATGGAGATGACCCAGGGCCCCGCCCTGCACGGCCCCGAGAACTCGGCCCCCGCCTGGCTCAGCCGCTACCCGCGCGCGTGAGCGTGCGGGACTGGGGACGACGCGGCGCCACGGGCCGAGCGGGGGTGCCCCCGCCGCCGCGCAGGGCGCGGAAGATGACCCACGCCGCGGTCGTCAGGAAGGCGACGCCGATGATCGGGTAGACGGCCGTCATCAGCATCTGGGGCGGGGTCTGGTGCAGCTCGACGCGCTGTTTCACGCTGTGCGGGGCGTACCAGATCATGAAGGAGCAGAAGAGCAGCCCGGTCAGCGCCGTCCAGCCCGCCCAGGCGCGGGACGCCCGGCGGACCGTCTCGACGGCGAGCAGCAGCACCATCGGGACCGCCCACACCCAGTGGTGGGACCAGGAGACCGGGCTGACCATGAGGGCGGTGACGGCGCAGCTGACGGCGGCCCAGGCGCGGGCGTGCGGGAGGGCGCGGTCGTCCGCGAGCTGGGCGGCGACGGCGGTGGCCAGGCCGGCGCAGCCGGTCAGCGCGGCGGCGGCGAGCCACCACGGGCCGGGGTCGGGGGTGTGCAGGAGGCGGGCGAGGGCGCCGAGCAGGTTCTGGTTGCCCGAGCCCTCGACGTCGCCGGGCCGGTCGGTGGCGAACACGATCTCGGTCCAGAAGCGGTTCGAGTCGTACGGCAGCGCCAGCGCCGCCAGGCAGACCGTCCAGGCGAAGGCGGCCGTGGCGACGCCCGCCCGCCGCAGGTGGTCGCTTGCGAAGCCGTGCCCGGCCCGCAGCCGCCGGACGGCGTCGATCAGCCCGGCGGCGGCGAGGAAGACCACGAAGAGCCCGGGGGTCAGCTTGATCCCGGTCGCGATGCCGGTGCCGAACCCGGCCCAGCGGTGGCCCGGCCGCCGGGTCAGGTCCCACAGCACGAGGACGGCGATGCCCAGGTTGATCTGGCCGTAGCGCAGGGTCGTCCACACCGGTTCGCACCACACCGCGACTCCGGCCAGGGCCAGCACGGCGGCGGCGCGCGGCGCCCGGCGCGGGCGGCCGACGAGCCGCAGCGACAGATGGGCGAGGGCGACCATCAGGGCCAGGTTGGCGGCGGTGCCGAAGGTGCGAAGGACGCCCGTGCCCATGACGGTCAGCGGGGTGAACAGCATGGCCGCGAACGGCGGGTAGGTGTTGGGCAGATGGTGCGCGGTCGCCCGCATGTCGTACAGGTCCGCCGCGTTGCGTACGGTCCAGCCCTCGGCCTGGTAGACCAGCAGATCGACCATGGACACCTGGGCGGCCCGCTGCGCGATCCAGAAGCCCGTGAAGGACAGCAGACAGAACACCGCCGCGCACAGGACGGGACGCCGGGCGATCATCTGTGTCGCGGTCACGGGGTCGCTCCAGAGGTGCGTGAGGGCGGCAAACGGCACAGGCGGCCGACGATAGTACGTTCCGGATGATGGCCCGTGGCGGGGTGTTGGTTGCCTGTACGTGCGTAAAGCCCCACTTCAGGGCCCCGGTCACCGAAGGAGCGAGGGTGACCGGGGCCCGGTGGGGCTGCCGCCGCGCGGCGGGGCGTCAGTCGGACGCGCCCGCGACCGTCGTACGGCCGGTGGCGTCCGGTGCCGGAACCGAGCGCGCGGCGCCCGCCGCACCCGGCCCGTCGCCGTCCGAGTTGAGCGAGGCGAGGATGGCGTCGCGCTCGGGGGTGTCCTCCGGCTTCAGATAGCCGACGACGATGAAGAGCACGAGCGAGACCGCGAGCGGGACGGCGACCTGGTACTCCAGGTTGACGCCGCCGTCGATCGCGTCGTTGATCGGGTAGTTGACCAGGTAGAAGGCGATCAGGCCGAGGCCCCAGCTGGTGAGCGCCGCGGTCGGCCCGGACTTGCGGAAGGCCCGCAGCATGCCGAGCATCAGCGGGATCGCGATCGGCCCCATCAGACCGGCGACCCATTTGATGACGACGGTGATGATGTCGCCGAAGAAGTCGGAGTTCACCTGGGTGGCGATGCCCATGGACAGGGCGAGGAAGAGCAGGGTGGTGTAGCGGGCGGCGAGCAGGCCGGTGCGGGTGCTCCACTGCCGTACGGACTTGAAGATCGCGGGCATGATGTCGCGGGTCACCACGGCGGCGATCGCGTTGGCGTCGGAGGAGCACATCGCCATGGTGTGCGAGAAGAAGCCGACGATGACCAGCCCCAGCAGACCGTGCGGCAGCAGGTGTTCGGCCATCTCGGCGTACGAGTCGGCGGGCTTGTCCGTCTTGATGATGAGCGGCGCGACCCACATCGGGAAGAACAGCACCAGCGGCCAGACGAACCACAGGACGGCCGACAGCCGGGCCGAGCGTTTGGCGGAGTGGGCGCTGTCGGTCGCCATGTAGCGCTGCGCCTGGTTCCACATGCCGCCGTTGTACTCGAAGGTCTTGATGAAGAGGTAGGAGAGCAAGAAGATCAGCGTGTAGGGGCCGACGGTCGGTTCGGCGTGGCTGTCGGGGAGGTCGTCCCAGACGGTCCAGAAGGTGCTGAAGCCGTCCAGCTCGTTGAGCACGGCGATCAGCATCGCGATGCCCGCCACCAGCTGGATGACGAACTGGCCGAGTTCGGTGAGCGCGTCGGCCCACAGCCCGCCGACGGTGCAGTAGACGGCGGTGACCGCGCCCGTGATCAGGATGCCCTGGTTGAGCGAGACGCCGGTGAAGATGGAGAGCAGGGTGGCGATGGCCGCCCACTTGGCGCCCACGTCGACGATCTTCAGTAACACCCCGGACCAGGCGAGCGCCTGCTGGGTGGGCAGGTTGTAGCGGTTCTTCAGGTATTCGAGGGGCGAGGCGACGCCCAGTTTGCTGCGCACCCGGTTGAGGCGCGGCGCGAAGAGGTTCGCGCCGATCGCGATGCCGATGGCGATGGGGAAGGACCAGGTGACATAAGAGGTGATGCCGTATTGGTAGGCGATGGCCGCGTAACCGGTGAACATCACGGCGCTGTAGCCGGACATGTGGTGCGAGATGCCCGACAGCCACCAGGGCATCTTGCCGCCGGCGGTGAAGAAGTCGCTGACGTTGTCCACGCGCTTGTGGGACCAGACGCCGATGCCGACCATGACGCCGAAGTAGCCGATGAGTACAGCCCAGTCGAGACTGTTCATGTCCCCTCCCAGGGGTCCGCCTTGTGAACGGGTGCGCACTTCGCCGCGACGTTCCTTTGGGGCGGTTCCCCCGAGCGGGAGCGGGGTACTTCCCGGATTGAACCGCTTGTCCGGGCGGCCGGTCAAGGGTTCGAGAGGTCACGAATGTGAACACAAATCAGAGAGAAGAACGATTTTACGGTTTCTTGACCTTCTCAGGCGTTGTCGTGCACGCGTCCGTGAATCCAGGATGAGCGGGCACTTCGTCAGACGCACACCCACGCATCGAGGGGTCGGTACGGGAGCGGGATCCCGAAAGGCCGGACAGGAGTCGCGCTAGCGCATCAGTTCACCGGCGTTCACCAGCAGCGACTGCCCGGTGATCGCCCGGGCCCGGTCGGAGGCCAGGAACACCGCGGCCTCCGCCACATCGCCGTCCGTCGCCAGATCGGGCAGCGCCATCCGGCCCGCGAGCCGCTGCTCGATCTCGGCCTCGGGCAGCCCTTCCGCGTGCGCGGCGAACTGGACGTACGCCCGCACCGGCGGCCCCCACATCCACCCGGGCTGCACGGTGTTGACCCGGATCCGGTGCGGGCCCAGCTCGCGCGCGAGCGCGTACATGGCCGAGGTGAGCGCCCCCTTGGACGCCGCGTACGCGGTCTGCCGTACCTCGGTGGGGGCGGCGAGCGACGACTGCGTGCCGATGAGCACCACCGCGCCACCGTTCCGTTTGAGCGCGGGCAGGCAGGCCCGGGTCATCCGGAGCGTCCCGAACAGGTTGACGTCCACCACGCGCCCCCAGGACGCGAAGTCGGCGTCCTCCAGCCCGCCGAAGTGGCTGTCCAGGGCGGCCACGTTGACGACGGCGTCGATCCGGCCGAAGCGGTCCAGGGCGAGCGCGGCCAGCGCCTCGCACTGGGCCTCGTCCGCGATGTCGGTGGCCCGGTGGGCGGTGCGCGTGCCGCCCGGGTCCAGCTCCACGGCGGTCTCGGCCAGCCGCTCCGCGGTCCGCGCGCCGAGGGCGACGTTGGCGCCCTCGCGCAGGCATGCGGCGGCGACGCGCTGGCCGAGGCCGGGGCCGACACCGGAGACGATGACCGTTCTGCCGCTCAGCATGGGGCCTCCTCGGGGCTGACGCGGCGTCAGGCTAGGCGCGCGGACCTGATATGACCAGACCCGGTTCGCGCCGAATGCCGTACGGCGCGGATCGTGTCGCACCTCTCCCAAGCTGACGCCGCGTCAGCTACACCTGATGGGCATGACGAGCGACGCGAGCGGCGACCTGTACGCCCAATTGGCTTCCGTCGGCCCCTACGGGGTGCGCCCGGGGCACGCCCTGATCACGATGGTCGAGCCGCATCCGGGCCATGAGTACGCGTACAACCGCTGGTACGAGGACGACCACTTCATCGCGGGCGCGATGGCCATGCCGTGGATCTACGCCGGGCGCCGCTGGGTCGCCACCCGCGACCTCCAGCGGCTGCGCTACCCGGCGAAGTCGGCGGTCGCCCAGCCGGTCACCGCGGGCTGCTACCTCACCGTCTACTGGCTCACCGAGGACCGCTACGCGGAGCACATGCGGTGGACGGTCGGCATCAACAAGCGGCTGAACCGGGACGGCCGGGTGTTCCAGGAGCGCACGCACGTCCTGACGGCCTTCCACGACCGGGAGGCGACCGTCTACCGGGACGGCGCGGCCGGGCCGCGCGACCACCACGCCCTCGACCACCCCTACGCCGGGCTGGTCCTGGAGGTCATCGAGAGCGAGAGCCCCGAGCGGCGCGGGGAGCTGCTCGACTGGCTCACGGCCCGCCATCTGCCCCGCCGCCTGGCCGGCTCGCCCGCCGCGCTGGTGACCGTCTTCCGCCCCACCCCGCTGCCGTCGGACCGCATGGCGTACGTCAAGCAGGTGGAGGGCGTCGACACCAGGCTGACGCTGCTGTGGTTCCTGCAGCGCGATCCACGGATGTGCTGGGAGGAATTCATGACGGGTCTCGACACCGATGTGGAACGGTCCGGTCTGGGCCGGGTGGAATTCGTCGCGCCGTTCATTCCGACGATTCCCGGGACGGACCGGTACGTCGCGGAACTTCGATGACGGCGGGCGATAAGGCGGGGGAAGGCATGCGACGAGCCCTCTCGGCAGGGACGGCGGCCGGTCGAGAGGGCTCGGTGGCGTTGCGGCGAAACTGCGGTTCTGCGGGGCCGGACCGCGCTGCCGCGGCCGGTCGAACAGCAGGATCAGCCGAGGTCGAAGGCTCCGCCGTGGACGTCGGCGACGAAGGCCGACCAGGAGGCGGGGGCGAAGCTGAGCGTCGGTCCGTGCGGGTCCTTGGAGTCGCGCACGGCGATCTCGTCGACGACCGGGGAGGCGACCTCTACGCATGCGCCGTTTCCTGCGGAGTACGAGGATTTCACCCAGGTACTCGTCTTTCCCTGCTGAATGGACACAATTGCTCCGATGCGTTTTGTTGACGAGATGCACCCCCGTTTGGAGGCGAGGCCGACGTTACTCGTCAACATCGTCAGGAAAGGTGGCCATTCACTCGACCGGGTGGCATATTCCACCGGCCCCTTCCGCGGCGAAGTGCGGAGGTGTACGCTCCGCGCTCGCTCCCGACCGGCGTCGTCAGCCCTCCCCGTGCCGACGCGCGTGGTCCTGCGCCACCTCGGTGATGAACTGACGGCTCTGGTCCACGTTCAGCGCCTGGGCCCGCAGATGCTCGTACATCATGCTGTAGCTCTGCACATCGGTGAGCTTCTCCAGATAGAGGTCGCTCGTCACGCCCTCCAGATAGACGACGCTCGTATCCGACTCGTCGGAGAACTCCAGGATGGTGAACTGCCCGCTCATGCCCGGATGCGAGCCCATGCCGAACGGCAGCGCCTGCACGGTCACATGCGGCTCGTGGCTCATGCGGACCAGATACTCCAGCTGATCGCTCATGATCTTGTGGTTGCCGACCACGCGCCGCATCGCCGCCTCGTCCACCACGGCCCACAGCCGCAGCGGGGCCAGCGGATCGGTGATCCGCTCCTGTCGCCGCAGCCGCACCTGCACCCGCTGGGCGATCTGGTCCGGGGCGACCTCGGGCAGCGCCCCGCTGATCACCGCCTCCGCGTACTCCGGGGTCTGCAACAGCCCCGGCATCACCTGGGGTTCGTAGACCCGCAGGGACGCCGCGTCCGTCTCGAACCCGATGTAGACGCTGTACGGGACGTCGCCGAAGGCGTTCCACCAGCCCTGCTGGCGCGACTCCTTCGCCATTTGCATCAGGGAATCGACCAGGGCCTTGTCCTCGACCTTGTAGGTCCGGCAGAGGTCGCGCACATCGCGCTGACTGATGCTGCGACGGCCGTTCTCCAGTCTGCTGATCTTCGACTGGGAGACCATCAGCTCCTCCGCCACCTCCTCCGCCGTCATGCCCTTCTCCTGGCGGAGCCTGCGCAGTTCCTGGCCCAACCGGCGTCGCCGGACAGTGGGGCCGACGTTCGATGTCACGGGACGTGCACCTCCGGCTTCGTACTGCTGATACATGCTGTTCAGCAGCCTGCCACTACCGGACCCGGCCGCGCTGGGAAATGGCCCGACAAAGACCGTACAAAGGGCGGTCGAACGCGCGCGCGGGGCGGCGGGACGGCCGGTCGTCCGGAACGGCCGTCCCACCACCCCGCGCTTCAGCGGCTCCCGGACCGGGTCGGTGGGGACTGCGGTGCGGTCGGTGGAGCGGACTGGTGCTCGGTGGTGCTGTATCGGTTCTGCGGGCTCTGGCGAGCCCGGGTGGTGCCCTGGATGCGTGCCCTGTGCTGCCCTGTCGTGCGCTGTGGTGCTCCGGGGGCTCCTCGGGGTGCGGTGGGGCGCTCGCGGCGCTGCGCGGCGTCCTGGGGCGCCCTGGGGGCCTCCGGTCAAGGGGTCAGCGCGCTCCGACGCGGGCCATGCTCCCGCGGCGGGACGGCTGAGCCGGAACCCCGGCCGCGGGCTCCGCGGCGCGTGCTGCCGGCTGTCGGCCCGGGGCCGGTGCGCGCCGTGGCTGCGCCGCGACACCGTTCTGCACGTCCATCACGGCGTGCGCCACCAGACCGCCCATCGGGTCGTGCCTGATCAGATCCCGGAGCCTGGAGCGCGAGGAGCGCCCTTCGTTCCCGGGATACAGGTGCTTGCCGAGCCCGACCGCGTGGGCCAGGGCGGCGAGCGCCGCGGTCCGCGGGTCCGGCGGTACGCCGGTGCGGATCGCACTGTCCAGCCGGGACCTGATCTCCCGGCTGATCGCCGTGTCCGTCGCCTGGTAGCGAGTCGTCGGCAGCACCCCGCACATCTGGCCCGCCACGGCATGCACCATGCCGCACCGCTCCAGGTGCGTGAGATACGTCTGGCGCAGCCCCAGCCGGGGCCCGCCGATCCAGTGGACGGCCCGAACCGGGCTGCCGCGACGACGCAGCAGCTCCAGTGCGGAGTCCAGAGTTGGATCTCCGGTCGGCCGTGGCAGCACCACGGCGATACGATCCCCGTCAGGGGCTATCCGTCCGGCCAAGGCCAGCTCTACTAGCTGTGCCCCGGCCAGACCGAGGTCGAGCGACTGCGGCTGCGCCGTGGTACCCGTGGTCGGGTCCAAGGCGAGCAGCAGAAGCTCCTCCGGAATTGTTCTGCGGCTCCTGCCCATCCATGCCTCCCCGCGTGGATGAATGACAGGGTGACCCCTGCCACATTGGTCTGTCGAGAGTGCCTGGGGGATTTGGATGGGAACCGGTAGGTATGTCTTTCTCGTCTAGCAGGTGAGTGATCACTCTGAGGCGCTCTCCGGCGGTGGCGTTGCGCGGCTGCGCGCCGGACACACAGGACACTGGTTGATGGTTGTAATGCGGGACGCGGCGTCAGGAGGCGCCCGGCGTCCCGTGTGACGTATCGAGGAGGCATCGGTGGCGGGCGAGTCCCCCGGCAAGTCGGATCAGCAGAAGTCGTCGGGGGAGACGGCCAGGGGAGCACGCGATCCGCGGCTCACGGCCTCCCGTGAAGAGGAGGCCGACGGCGGGCGTTCGGCGGTCGCCGTCGCCGAGGGCGCGTCCGAGCCGGCTCCCGCGGAACCGGAATCGGAGCGTCCGGAAGCTGTGGGTGGCGACGATACGCCTGGTGTTCGCGAAAGCGAAGGCAGTGAATCGGTCGAAGCGGAAGCGGAGTCGGGCGACGCGGAGGCCGAGTCGGGGCCGCCGGTCCGCCCCAAGGGCGAGGCGCCCTCGTCGGATGCGGCGGGCAAGTCTGACGAATCCGGCGAATCCGGTGAGACGGACAAGTCGGAGCGGGTCGGGTCCGACGATCCGGACGCGGACGCGGACGCGAAGGCGGAGGACGAGGGCAAGCCGTCGGACGCGCCGGTCGACCAGCGGACGACATCGCTCCGTACGAAGGACGTGCCCGCTGAGCCGAAGGGCGACGACGACGCCGAAGAGGCCACGTCCGGCGATGCCCCTTCGGAGGCGCCGGTCGACCGGAAGACCGCGGTGTTCCGTACGACGGACGTACCCTCCGACGCCAAGGGGACGGCTGAGGCGACGTCGGGCGCCGACGATGACGACGCGGGCGATGAGGACGGCAAGGACGACGCCTCCAGCGCCAAGGACGAGGCCGAGGACGCCGACGCCAAGGACGCCAAGGACGCCAAGGACGCCAAGGACGCCAAGGCCGCCAAGGCCGACGACGAGCGCGCCTCCGGTGGGCGGCGTCCGGCGTGGGCCGATGACGACGGGGACGAGGACGAGGGCGACGCGAAGGCCGCGTCGGACGACGGCGACGACAAGCCGTCGGCCGGCCGGTCCGTCGACCAGAAGACCGCCGTCTTCCGCGCGCCCAAGGTGGACGACAAGCCCATCGACCGGCCCACCGCCGCGTTCGGCGTGCTCCCGGAGAAGAAGAAGGGCGTCGACCAGCCGACCACCGCCATCAAGGCGCTCCCCGGCGACGACGCCAAGGGCACCAAGAAGCGGGCCGAGAGCGAGAACGAGCGCACCAGCAAGTTCGTACCGCTGCGCTCCGCCGACGATCCCGCCCCCGCGAAGGCGAAGCCGAAGACCGAGGCGAAAGCAGAGCCGAAGACCGAGCCGAAGGCAGAGGCGAAAGCACCGGCGAAGCCGGAGACGGCGGCACCGGCGAAGCCGGGCGAGCTGCCGGAGACCGAGCGCACCAAGCAGCAGCCGCTGCCGCCGCAGACGCCGGACGGGAAGCAGCCCGCACCGCTCGATCTGCTGGCGCAGCTGACGAACAAGCCGCCGAAACCCGAGACTCCGGTCCGGACGGCGGTGCGGCGGGTCAAGATCTGGACGCCGCTGGTGCTGCTGCTCGTCGTGCTGCTGGGGATCGCGCAGGCGGTGCGGCCGCTGCCGGACCCGGAGCTGAAGCTGACGTCCGACGCGTCGTACGCCTTCAAGGGCGACAAGCTGGCCATGCCGTGGCCGGGCGAGGGCCAGTCCGCGGCC
This sequence comes from Streptomyces sp. NPDC019937, assembly GCF_040631655.1. Lineage (NCBI taxonomy): Bacteria > Bacillati > Actinomycetota > Actinomycetes > Kitasatosporales > Streptomycetaceae > Streptomyces > Streptomyces sp. NPDC019937. The sequence goes on along the minus strand of NZ_JBEYAL010000033.1, from coordinate 55,861 downwards.
GAGGTCCAGGGCGTGGGCAGCCTGGGCACGTCGGGGGCGCAGAAGCCGGTGCCGATCGCCAGTGTCACCAAGGTCATGACCGCCTACGTGGTGCTCAAGGACCATCCGCTGAAGGGTGACGACGAGGGCCCGCGCATCGAGATCGACGCGACGGCCGCCAAGGAGGCGGAGTCCGCCGACGAGTCGCGGGCGTCGGTGAAGAAGGGGCAGAGCTTCACCCAGCACCAGCTGCTCCAGCTGCTGCTGATCAACTCCAGCAACAACATCGCCCGGCTGCTGGCCCGCTGGGACGCGGGGTCGCTGGACGCGTTCACCAAGAAGATGAACGACGCGGCCAAGAGCCTGGGCATGAAGAACACCACCTACACGGACCCCAGTGGGCTCAAGGAGTCCACCAAGTCCACCGCGGCCGACCAGCTCAAGCTGGCGAAGGCGGCGATGGAGTCCGACGCGTTCCGCGAGGTCGTGGCGACGCCGAACACCGAGATCCCCGGTCTCGACGGCAAGATCTACAACAACAACAATCTGCTGGTGAAGCCGGGCGTGATCGGCATCAAGACCGGTTCGTCCACCCCGGCCGGCGGCGCGCTGATGTGGGGCGCGGTGCGGACGATCGACGGCAAGAAGCAGCGGATCCTCGGCGTCGTGCTCGAGCAGCGCGCGCCCACCACGCTGGACGCCAGCCTCCAGCTGGCCCAGACGGAGAGCTACAAGCTGATCAGCACCGTGCAGGACGCCCTGACCTCGGCGACCGTCATCAAGAAGGGCGATGTCGTCGGCCAGGTGGACGACGGCCTCGGCGGGACGACCCCGGTCGTCGCCACCAAGGACCTGAAGGCGGTCGGCTGGGCGGGGCTGAACGTCGACATCGAGATCGGTGACGGCGGCAAAACCATTCCGCACTCGGCGAAGGCGGGCACCGTCGTCGGCCAGGTGACCGTGGGCAGCGGGCCCGGTCAGGTCAGGGCGCCGGTGGCGCTGCAAGACGACTTGTCCGAGCCGTCCTTCGGGGCGAAGCTGACCCGCATCACCTGACCTGGGCTTCGGGCACCGGCGCGGGAGCCGCGCCGGTGTCCATAGCCGCTGACGGACCGCCTCGCGTGCTAGCGTCGCATGATGCCCACGACCCTGACTCGCCCCGACCAAGGCGAACCGTGGGGGACCGGCGCGGGGTTGAAAAGATGAACAGGGGCAGACCTCGGGGGAGACGGGGAGAGCCGCAGTGACCACCGTGGATCCGACACGGGCCGACAAGAACGGGAGCTCGGAGGAGAGCACCGCGGCGCGAATACGCCTGCCCGCGCAGCGCTCGCCCACCGCACCGGACGATCACGCGGCGGCGGCCCGCGGAGGTGAGGCGGCCGGTCGGACGGGTTTGTTCCGGCGCGCCTGGTACGCCCTGCGCCGCCCGGTGCCCGCCGCGCTGGCCTCGGCCGCGGTGCTGCATCTGCTGTGGGTGGCGCTGCTCGCCAACAGCGGCGGCGATCTGGCCGCGCAGGACGCCTGGGCGGAGTTCGCGCTCCAGCATCCCGACTCGGCGTACAACCTGGCCTGGTACGGCGGTATGCACCCGGTGTCGTACAGCGTCATCTCGCCGTATCTGATGGCGGTCCTCGGCGTGCGGTCGACCATGGTGATCGCCGGGACGCTGTCCGCCGGGCTGCTCGCCCTGCTGCTGGTCCGCAGCCGCTCGGTGGCGCGGCCGATGTGGCCCACCCTGTACGGCGCGTTCGCGCTGGTCTGCAACGCGATCTCGGGCCGGGTGACCTTCGGGCTCGGTGCCATGTTCGGGCTCGCCGCGGTGGCGGTGATCTTCGCGTGGCCGGTGCGGTGGCGGTCCCGGCACTGGCATCACCGGACCGGCCGGTTCCTGCTGGCCGCGCTGCTGTCCGGGGTGTCGACCATGGCCAGCCCGGTGGCGGGCCTGTTCGTGGGGATAGTGGCGGCCGCGCTGTGGCTGACCAAGCGGCGCCCGGCCGCGTACGCGCTCGGCATCACCCCGACGCTGGTGGTCGCGCTGTCCGCGTGGCTGTTCCCGTTCTCCGGTGAGCAGCCGATGTCGTTCGGCTCGGCGGTGCTGCCGCTCGTCGCCGGACTCACCGCCTGGCTGCTGTCCCCGGTCGACTGGCGCACGGTGCGGGTCGGCTCGGCGCTGTACTCGCTCGGTGTGGTGCTCACCTGGCTGATCCCCTCCCAGATCGGCACCAACATCTCCCGGCTGGGCATGATCTTCGGCGGGGTGGTGGTGATCGCCGCGCTGAGCGAGCGCCGCATCCGGCCCGCCCGCGCCGAGTGGCGCACCACGCGGCCCGGACAGCGGTGGACCGCGCTGGTGCTGGCGCTCTCGACGATCACGGTGTGGCAGCTGGTCAAGACCGGCGACGACGTCATCCACACCACCCCCTCGGCGGCCTGGGCGCGGGAGCTGGCGCCGCTGGTCGACCGGCTGAAGCGGGTGGACGCAGGGCGGGGCCGGGTCGAGGTGGTGCCGGTGCGCAGCCACCGCGAGTCCTCCGCGCTCGCCCCGTACGTCAACCTGGCGCGCGGCTGGAACCGGCAGCGGGACCTGGACCGCAACCCGATCTTCTACGGCGACGACACCCTCACCCCCACGACCTATCACGACTGGCTCAAGCGCTGGGCGGTGCACTTCGTGGTGCTGCCCGCCGACAACCCGGACCAGGGCGCCGAGAAGGAGTCCCGGCTGCTGCTGGACAGCAAGCTGCCGTATCTGCGGCAGGTGTGGTCGGACGCCAACTGGAAGCTGTACGAGGTCAAGGACCCCACGCAGCTCGCCGACCCGCCGGCCACCGTGGAGCGGGCGGACGCCGACCAGCTGGTGCTGAAGGTGCGGGAGCGCGGACCGGTCCTGATCCGCATCCCGTACTCGCCGTGGCTGGGCCTGGTCGACTCCAAGGGCCGCAGCGTCCACGCGCCGAAGGCCGACCGGCGCGATGAGCTGCCGGTCAACCGCCAGGGCTGTCTGACCAAGGAGGTCGAGGACGCCGAGGCGGGACAGCCGCAGGACGAGTGGACCGTGCTGCACGCCCCGCGCCCCGGCACGTACCGGATAGCGGGCAAGTACCAGCTGCCGCGCGGCACGCCCTGCCCGGAGGAGATGGCCCCGTAGGGCGCGTCATCCGCAGACGGTCGGCAGCCAGGGCTGTCCGTGCTCCCGGTGCAGATCGGTGCGGACCTTCTCCAGGCTGGTCAGCAGCGCGTCCGGGCCCTTGCCGACATCGCTGAGGTAGGCGAGCGCGGCGCGCTGGAAGGCCAGCCGCATCCGGGTCGGCATGGCGTCGGACGCGTCCAGGCACAGGGAGCCGGAGTCCCTGAGCGTGCGGGCGATCCGCCGGGCCACGCCGTCCTTCCACACGCGGAGGGGGACCTTGCTGTTCGCGAAGAACGGCGGGGTCCCGTCGCGCGGGGTCTTCCGCACCCAGGCCGTCTGGTGATCCGCATGGGTGAGGTACGCCAGGAGCTGTTGCGACTGTGAGGTCTTGCGGAACATCACCGCGAAGTCCGCGGACACCTCCCGGGCGGTGGTGCGCCGGTCGGCGTCGGGGATCAGCCCGCTGGAGAAGTCGAAGTCGGCGTGGGTGCGGTGGTTCATCGGGTAGTCGCCGCGGATGAACGAGCCCTGGTGCTCCAGCGCGCACCGGGGCCGTGCGGCGAACAGCTTCCGGCCGGCGGCCCGGAAGTCGGTGAGCAGCGCGGTGCGCGCCGTGCCCTTCCCGAACAGGGAGCCCCAGGTCCGCCACGCCTGCTTGACGCGCGGGTCCGTCCAGTCCAGGCGGCCGGTCGCCCACGCCTCGTAGACGGCCTTGCCCCGCTGCTGGAGCAGGATGTCCTCGACCCAGTCGGTGCCCGGCCATCCGGAGGTCGCGTCGCCGCCCATTCCGGCGCACCACTGGCCGTCCCGGGCGGCGAGGAGGGGCAGTTCGCTCGGGTCGTGGCGGTCCCGGTCGTACCAGACGATGCTCTTCAGGTCGGTCTTGACCGCGATCCCGTAGATCGCCTTGTCCCCGCGCGGCGCGGGTTTCCACAGCGGGCCGTCGTAGGCCGCGAGGGTTTTCCCGGGAAGCACCTTCTGCAGGGGCTGCAGGGCGTCCGCGTAGGTGGCCAGTTCGCCCGGGGTGGGCAGGACGGCGATGTCGGGCGCGGTGCCCGCCTTCACCTCCGAGGACAGCACCTCGCGCAGCGCGGTGGTGCCCTGGTAGTCGACCCGGATGCCGGTGTCCCGGGTGAACGACCGGAGCAGTTGGCGGAAGGCCGTGCCCTCGCGTCCGGTCCAGGTGGCCAGCACGCTGACGCTGCCGTGCGACCGCTGTCCGCCGGTGTCGCCCACACCGACCGCGGTCAGCACCACCAGCCACAGCCCGAGGATCGCCGCGCTCACGCTCCAGGAGCTGCCGCGGGGGCTCGTCCGGGCGCTCATCGCGGCTGGAACCTGTACTCGTTGATGCGCGGCTGGAGCCCGATGAGGATCAGCGCGGCGAGGGTCGCTCCGCCCAGGGGGATCCAGCCCCCGGCCCCGGCCCGCCAGTGGGTGCCCCGCATGGTCGCCGCCACCTTCTTGGCGGTCTCGCCGCCGCTGGAGCCGATGTCCGTCCGGTGCAGCGCGCGCCCCGCCGAGGCCAGCCGCTCCTGGGTCTGGTACGCGAAGGCGGCCAGCGGCACCACCGCGATCAGCAGCGCGGTCGCCGCGATCAGCCAGGGGTTGACCAGCCGGCGGAAACGGTGCCGCAGATACCGCTGGGTGAGGACGAGCAGCACCGCGAGGGTGAGGAACAGCGCGGGCACCAGCACCCACCAGGCGAACGTCAGCAGCCCGCCGAACGAGGTCTGCGTCCGCAGCACCTTCTGCTGCCCCTTCTGCACGATGCCCAGCCGGGCCAGGATGCCGTCGTCGTCCCGGGTGAGCATGGCCGTGGCGTAGCTCAGATAGGCGTCGCGCAGATCGTCGTTGTCGCGGTTCACATACGCCTGCTCGACGAGGTCGCTGTACGAGGAGACCAGCCCGGTGATGGTGAGCAGCGACTGACGGGCCTCCTTGCCGCCGGTGGTGCTCTTGACGGCCTGGGCGAGGCTCTGGTTGGCCGTGGAGAGTTCGTTGCGGTAGTCCTCGCCGAGCCCCTCGACGTCGGTGGTGGGGCCGGTGAGGCTCCGCTTGGCCTTGTCGTTGGAGGCGTGGAGGGCGTCGATCGCGGCGGCCACCTGCAGGATCGCGGGGGTCGACCGGTCGCTGACCGCCGCGCAGTTGCGGCTGACGCCGTAGTACGCGGCGAACAGCGTGGTCACCGCCACCCCCGTGACGGCGAGCAGCGCGGTCAGCCGCCGGACGAGGAAGGCCCGGGTGCCGCTCATGACCCCTCCTCCGGTCGCAGCGGGGTGTCGCACTTCTGGCAGTACGCGGCGGTGGCGGGCGCGGTGCGGCGGCAGGACGGGTTGGGGCAGATCACGTCCGGTCCGGTGGGGGCCGGGGTGAGGGCGGCGCCGGTGAAGCGGACGCTCTCCTCGGTGACGATCATCGCCGAGTTGAGGTCCAGCGGCCGGATGGGCTCCCGGATCCGCACCTCGCCGGTGGCGGCGTCGACGATGTGGACCAGCCCGCGCAGCCGCTCCAGCATCTTGGCGCTGCCCAGTCCGTGCGCGAGCCGGACGGCCTGCCCCCACTGCCGCCGGGCCTCCTCGCGGTCGCCCGCCTCGTACGCGTCGCAGCCCGCGGTGATGGCGAGGCCGAGGTCGGAGTCGGCGCCGTAGTGCGCGAGACGGGGGTCGACGCGGGAGGACAGCAGCAGGTCGTCGGTCCATTGGACGAGCACGGACTGCGCGGCGGGCGGCACAAGCTCCGTATCGCCGTCCAGCAGGAGGTCGACGGTGGCCAGTTCGACGTCCTCGCCCACCGGATCGCCCTGGGGGTCGGCGAGGACGCACAGATGGAACTCGCGGGACTCGTCGCCCCAGGCGCCGGTGCCGCACTCCCAGGTGCGCGCGTCGGGCCGGGTGCCCTCGTCGGTGAGGTCGGCCCGGGTGGGGTGCACCTGCTTCACGAAGCCGATCCGGCCGCCCGCCCGGGTACGGACCCGGATCCGCACCCCGGCCAGCGCCTTGGCCATGGAGGCGCGGGTCATCTCCGCGAACTCGGCGGCCAGCGCGGAGTCGTCGAGCACGGCGTCGGCGCGGCCGTGCAGTCTGCGCACGATCTCCTTCAGCTCGGTGGCGTCCCAGCCGTCGCCGATGCCGCGCGCGTCGCAGGTGAAGTGCGGGGCGCAGGCGTCCAGCACCTTGTCCAGGTATCCGGCCGCGTCGTGCTCGTTGCGGCCGTCGGTGAGCAGCAGGGTGTGCCGGATCGCGGCGGGGCGGCTGAGGTGCAGCCGCCGGGCCAGGTCCAGCCAGGCGCCCATGGCCGTACCGCCGATGGCGGGCAGCCGGGCCGCGACGCGGGCGGCGGCGGCCCTGGTGTCGGGGCCCGCGACGGCCATGTCGCCTGTGAACGGATAGACGACCTGTGCCTGTTCGGTGCCCTCGATGATCGCGAAGTGGGTGCCGTCGCGGAGCACGCCGACGGCGGTCGCGGTCGCCCGGCGGGCCGCCGCGATCTTCGTCGGGGGCCAGCCCATCGATCCGGAGCAGTCGATGACGATGACCTCGGAGGCGGCGGTGCGGGCCGCGGCCGGGCCCAGCCCCTTCGCCTCGACGCTGATGACGGCGTGCATCTCGGCGCGGCCCCCGGCGGCCGGGAGGTACTTGTTCTGGTGCACGCGCAAGCTGATGCCGGGGCGGTCGCCCTCGCGGTCCCCGTTCCCGCCCCCGTGCAGCCCGTCCTGGTCCTGGCTCATGTGATCCCCCTGTCAGACGCCGGTCATGGGCCGGATGGCGTTGGCGCGGTCGACCAGCACCCCCAGGGCCTCCGGGGTGTCGGCCTGCCGGGCGAGATCGCGCAGCACCGCTTCGAGCCGCGACCGCACCGACAGCTCGTCGTCCCCCTCGCCGAACAGCAGCCCGGGGTCGGCCGGATCGCCCGGGGCCGCCGGGCGCAGCGTCCAGTCCAGCGCGGCCTCCAGCACCTCCGCGGTGAGCCGGTCCCGCGCCTGCCCCTGGGCGCGCCCGTCGTCCAGATACAGCCGCGGCAGCCGGGTCAGCACCTCCACCAGGTCCTCACCGGTGGGCTGCCCGCCCGGCTGGGGGCCGAGCCGCCCGGCGAGCACCCGGACGGCCGCGATCCGGGCGGCGTCGTAGTGGCGCGAGACCTTCGGCACCCCGTCGAGGACGGCGACCGCCCCGCCCCGGTCCCCGGCGGCGAGCCGCAGCCGGGCCAGCCCGAAGGCGGCGCTGCCCTGGGAGTGGTTGCGCTCCCACACCGCCTCGTAGAACCGCTTGGCGGCCTCGTGGTCGCCCAGGTGCTCGGCGCAGTAGCCCAGCGCCAGCTTGGGCGCGTACTCACCGGGCAGCGCGCTGTACACCTCGTCGAACGCGCCCCGCGCGTCGGTCACCGCGCCGCCCGCGAGCCGCAGCAGGGCGCGGTGCCAGGCGGGCCGCCAGTCGTACGCGGCGCCGCCGCCGATGATCTCCTCGGCGGCCGTCAGCTCGGTCTCCGCCCGGTCCAGCGTCCCCAGCTCCAGATAGGCGCGGCAGATGCGGAAGCGGATCTCGGCCGAGGGGTACGGGAACGCGCCCAGCTGCTCGATCAGCCGCCGCGGACTGCTGTCGGTCGGGGTGTTGAGCAGGGCGGCGCCCGGGTCCGCCGCGTCCGGGAACGGCACCGGCAGCCCCGGCGGCACCCGCTCCGGGGACGGCAGCCCGTGGGCGAGGACCCGGCCCGGATCGGCGTCCAGCCAGTGCTCGAGTCCCGGGATCCGGCCGAGCCCGGCGTCCAGCAGCGCGGCGGTCGGGGCGAACAGCGTGGACGGCTGGGGCTGTTCCTCCCGCAGCCGCAGCGCGTGGATCTCCCGGAGCACGCCCCACAGCTGCTCGGACATCTCGCCCGCCGACCCGAACCGCCGCAGCGGATCGTGGGCGGTGGCGCGGGCCAGCACCCGCCGGTACGACTCGGCGCCCAGCCCCGGCGGCGCCTGGGCGGGCAGCCGCGCCTCCTCGGACAGCGCCCGCAGGGTCGCGCCGACGCCGTACAGATCGTGGCGCTCGGTGAGGAGGCCGCCCCGCCGCGACTCGGGGGAGGCGAACTTCTTGGTGATCACGGGCGGATCGCCGCCCCGCTGCCCGAGCCGGCGGACCGCGCCCAGGTCGATCACCTTGACCCGGCTCTCGTAGTGCATCACGTTGCTCGGCTTGAGGTCGCAGTACAGCAGCCGCTCGCCGTGCAGATAGCCGACCGCGCGCAGCATGAGACAGCCGTACGCCAGGATGTGCTCGTACAGCCGGGGCCCGTCGTACGGCGGCGTCGCGTCCGCGATGCAGTCCCGTATCTGGGCGAGCGTCATGCCGCCGACGAACTCCATCACGATGTAGCCGGTGAGCCGGTCGCTGCCGGGCTCGGGCTGGGTGACGTAGTTGATGATGCGGACGATGCCGGGGTGGTCGAGCATCGTCAGATAGCGGCGCTCCTCGACCGCCGCCCGCAGCGCCGCCTCGTCCTCGTTGTTGATCAGGCCCTTGATGGCGACGGGCTGCCGCTCCAGCTGGGTGTCCTCGGCGAGATAGACCCAGCCGAGCCCGCCGTACGCGACACAGCCGACCACCCGGTACTGGTCGCCCAGCAGATCCCCCGGGCGCAGCCGCGGGGTGAAGTCGAACGGGTGGCGGCAGCGGGGGCAGAAGCCCGCCGACAGCGCGGGCTCTCCGTTGTACGGCGCGCCCACGGTCTCCTCGCAGCCCGGTCGGCCGCAGATCTGGCCACGGGAGGGGGGACGCGGATCGTCGAGCACGAGGTCGGTGAGGGAGGGCAGTTCGACCCGCGGCAGGTCCAGCAGATCGTCCCCGGCGGGGCCCAGGGTGAACTTCCGCGCCGCGTCGCGGCGGCGGGCGCGGTCGGTGGCCGTGGTCGGCCCGGAGCGCAGGCTGCCGTTTCCGGTGCGGGGCCCGGTGCCGGTGGTCTCAGGGGCGGTGGGGGCGGCGGGCCGGGGTCTGCGGCCGCACTCGGCGCAGAAGCCGCGGTCGTTGATCCGGCCGCGGCCCCCGCCGGGGCAGTCCGCGCGGGCACACACCGCACCGGCCGTCGTCATGGCGCCTCCCCCTCCGGCCGCGGGTGCGGCGGCCCGTGCACGGCCTGGACGAAGCGGTCGACGGCGCGCCGCGCGGCCGCCACGTCGCAGGGCACCGCGGTCAGCTCGCGGTGGGCGGCGCGCTGGAGCGGGAACAGCTCCCGGCGCTCCGACGCGGCCTTCGCCCCGAGCAGCGCCGCGTACGCGTTGAGCAGCCCCTTCAGCTCCTTGACCTCGTCGCGCCGGGCGTCGGCCGTGCGCAGCGCCGCCTCGGCCCGCTCCCGTACCGCCCGTACGGCGTGCTCGAACGCGGCCAGCTTGGCGACGATGTGATGGGTGCGCAGCTCGGGGTCGCCGCGCAGCCGGGTCAGGTTGATGCGCAGCGCCGGGGCCTCCGCCGGATCGGATAACGCGCGCGCCCCGGCCCCGGTGGCCTCCCGCTCCAGTCCGGTGGCCTCGGCGACCCGGGCGGCCAGCTCGTCCAGCCAGGCGTCGATCCGCTCCGGCTCGGGGCGGAACAGCTCCTCGGCCAGCCGCAGCCCGGGCGCGTGCGGATCGCGGAAGACCAGCATCAGCCGGGCGCCCAGGTCGGCGAGGAGCTTCATGAAGCCGATCAGCGCCTCCGGGTCGCTCGCCCGGTCGAGGCCCACGGCCACGATGGTCAGCGGTACGGCGTTGGCCCGGATCCGGCTGAGCGGGGAGGTGTCGCCGGGCGAGCGCGCATCCATCCGGTCGGCCACCCGGAGGGCCACCTCGGTCTCGGTGCGGCCGGTGACGTCGATGGCCAGGTCCACGCTGCCCAGCGGCGGCACGGTGCCGTGCGGCGCGGCGGACACCGCCTCGTCGTCGCCGCCCCCGGACAGCTCGCGGTCGGCGAGGGTCACGGCGCGGCTGAGCGCCTCGTAGCGGCCGCTGTCGTCGTGCGCGATGACGACGGTCTCCACGTCCGCGACGCCCGCGCGCCGCCCGGCCAGGGACTCGCGGCGCAGCCACAGGGCGAGCCGCTGCGCGAACGGGATGTCCAGCACCTCCCGTTCGCCGGAGCCGAGCCGGGAGACGAGCCGCGCGTCGACGACCCGGTCGCCGCCCACGGCGTCGCGGAGCAGCGGGAGGTGACGCAGGATCGTCTCGATGTGGATCATGTTCGAGCGCAGCCGGCGCTCGTCGGCGGGGATGTCGGGGGCGTCGTCGTAGCGGTTGACGATCATCCCGATGACATGGCCGGTCTTCAGGTCCTCCACCCCGGCGCCGCTGCATCCGCGCCGCACCACGTCCCCGGGGGAGTCCGGGATCAGCTCCAGCCACTCCGCGCGCGGGCCGACGGCGCCCGCGATCTTCGCGTAGAACCACGTCCCGTCGTCGTTGTGTCTGGGGAAGCCCAGGTTCCGGACCTGCCCCAGCGGCTCCGGCGACAGCCGGTACAGGGGCGCGGCGTGCTCGGCGGGCTGCGGGCGGTCCAGCGTGAGCAGCGCGATGTCACCGCATCCGTCGGAGCGCCGGGGCACCCAGCAGCCCGGGGCGACCCGCGCGGTCACGGGGGCGGCGTCGGGCACCTGCACCAGGTCGACGAGGACCTGTGAGGCGGGCACCGGCCGCCCGTCGTCCGGGATGACATGGGCGCACGTCAGCACGGTGTCGCCGCCCAGAAGGATCCCCGCGCCCAGGATCTCGCCGGTCATGCCGCGGATCCGAACCCGCCAACGCCCCCCGGCGGAGGACTCCTTGACGGGAATGTTCATGTCCGCCCCCATGTGGCAAGAGGATACGCCCGCCGGGTGCGGAAGTGACCCCTTCGTCCGATGGGTCACGGGAAAGGATGAGTGGGCGGCGAAAGGCCCGGCCGTACGCGCTCCCGCGCGGTCACCACGGGCCCGGCGCGAGGGCCGCGAGGGCCGCTGGCGGTCGCACGCCCCGCCATTCGAGTGATGCCACGTCCCACTTCTTGTGGGCGGACTCATTCCGATGGATTACTGAAAACGTGCGGTATGGCCTCCGCCGGCGTTCCCGGTGGACCGGCCCCCGCACCCTCGCCGGTCCCGGGCGCCAGGCGTACCGCGCGAGGGGGCCGGGCGGGCGTCCCCAACGACCCGGCCGGCGCACATCGCATTCTCCTGCGAGCGCGAGCGGGTCCGACCCGCCCGGCCCGTCTCTCCAGCCCTTCCCTTCCCTTTCCGTCCTCTGAGCCGCCTTCGGACCTCCGGGCCCGCTCAGTCTTCAGCAGGGAGTAAACGCCATGCCCATCTCTCCGAACCAGGGGTCGACCGGCGGTGGCACCGTGGTCACCATCACCGGTACGAACCTCGCCAACGCCTCCGCCGTGAAGTTCGGCAGCAAGAACGCCACCATCACGGCCAACACGCCCACCTCGGTCACCGTGATCTCCCCCTCCGGCACCGGTGCGGTCCCGGTGACCGTGACCACGCCGGGCGGCACCAGCAACCCGCTGACGTTCTACTACGTCGGCGCGCCCTTCAAGTCCGGCCTCAGCGCCTCGTCGGGGCCGCTCGCGGGCGGCAACACCATCACCATCACCGGCACCGGTCTGTCGACGGCCAACTCCGTGTCCTTCGGCGGCACCACCGCCACGCCCACCGTCACCTCCGACAGCAGCATCAGCGTCACCGTGCCCGCGGGTGCCGCGGCCGGGTCCGTCGGCGTCAGCGTCACCACCGCGGGCGGCACCAACAACGGCCTGTCCTACACCTATGTGGACGTGCCCACCGTCTCCGGCTTCGCGCCCACCTCCGGCCCGGCCTCCGGTGGCACCGCGGTGACCATCACCGGCACCAACCTGGACACCACGCAGTCGGTCACCTTCGGCGGCATCGCGGCGCCGTTCAGCGTCATCAACTCCACCACCTTGTCGGCGGTCTCGCCGCCCACGGCGGACGGGGCGCCCGGCCCCGCCGACATCACCGTCACCAACCAGGCGGGCTCCGCGACCGCCCCGACCCCCTTCCAGTACCTCGCCTCACCCGGTATCTGATCACCCCTGGGACGTTCCGCCGGAAGGAGCAGCACGTTGAGCATCCCTCACGCCGCAGGCCCGGAGACGGGTTCCAGGGCAACCGCCGCGCCCGCGGTCACGGCGGCGTCCCCTCCGGTGATCAGCTCCGTCAGTCCCGCCTCCGGAGCACCCGGGGGCGGGACCGTCGTGACCATCACCGGCACCAACCTCAACCAGGCGACGGCGGTCCGCTTCGGAACCGCCCTCGCCCCGGCCTTCACCGTCGTGTCCGCCAGCCAGATCACCGCCACCACCCCGGCGGGCACCGGCACTGTGCTGGTCACGGTGACCACGCCGGGCGGCACGAGCAACGGGGTGGGCTTCAGCTACGTGTCCGCCCCCGCCCCCGTGCTGAGCGGTGCCTCGCCCGCGCAGGGCCCGGCCGCCGGGGGCACCACGGTGACGCTGACCGGCAGCGGCTTCACCGGCGCCACGGCGGTCCGCTTCGGTTCCACGAACGCGTCGTCGTTCACGGTGGTGTCGCCGACGCAGATCACGGCGGTGGCGCCGCCGGGGGCCGCCGGTCCGGTGCCGATCACGGTGACCGGCCCGGGCGGTACGAGCAACGGCGTCACCTATACGTACGTCGCCGGTCCGGTGCTGAGCGGTGTCTCGCCCGCGCAGGGGCCGGTGAGCGGCGGCACCACGGTGACGCTGACCGGCAGCGGCTTCACCGGGGCCACGGCGGTCCGCTTCGGTTCGGTGCCCGCGGTCTCGTTCACGGTGGTGTCGTCCACGCAGATCACGGCGGTGGCGCCGCCGGGGGCCGCCGGTCCGGTGCAGATCATCGTGACCGGCCCGGGCGGTGCGAGCAACGGCGTGACGTACTTCTACGTCGGCCTGCCCACCCTCGGCGCCGTCACCCCCGGCCAGGGCCCGACCTCCGGCGGCACTCCCGTCACCCTCACCGGGACGAACCTGCTCGGCGCGACGGCCGTCAAGTTCGGCACCGTCGCCGCCACGTCCTTCACGGTCGTCTCCGACATCCAGATCAACGCGGTGGCGCCGCCGGGGGCCGCCGGGCCCGTGCAGGTGACGGTGACCACGCCGGGCGGCACCAGCAACGGCGTCACCTACCTCTACGTCGCCGTCCCCACCCTCACCAGCGCGGTCCCCGGCCAGGGCCCGCTGGGCGGCGGCAACACGGTCACCCTGTTCGGCACCGGCCTGACCACGGCGAGCGCGGTCCATTTCGGCTCCACGCTCGCCGCGTTCACGGTCGTGTCGGACAACTGGGTGACGGCGACCGCCCCGGCTGGGTCGGCCGGGGCGGTCAACGTCACCGTGACCACGGAAGGCGGCACGAGCAACGCCGTGACCTATGCCCGCGTCGCCGGGCCCGGCATCTGATCCGTGGCGCCGCCGGGGAGCGGCCGGTCGCCGGACGGGCGGGACACCCAGACCCCCTCGCCCCGCGAAAGACCCGGCAGCGCGTGCTCGAACGCGTGCACCGACCGCACCGGAATCTCCCCCGTCAGCAGCCACCCCGACCCACCGCCCGCGCTCTCCGCGAGGTCCGCCCCGACCGCGGCGAGCCGGGCGGTGACCTGCGCCAGCACATCGGACGGAATCTCCAGCTCGAAGGCGTGATACGGCTCGTACACCCGCCACCCCGCCCGCTCCAGGGCCGCCCCCAGCACCCCCCGGGTGACGCCCCGGAAGTCGGCGGCGGTGCTGACGGGGGCGTCGAAGCCCGAACGGATCAGGGTGGCCCGGCAGTCCGTGACCGCCCGCCCGCGCGGCCCCTCGCGCAGCGTGTCGTGCACGGTCTGCTCGATCGCGGTGTGGAACGCGCGCGGCAGGGCGCCCAGTTCCGTCTCGTAGCCGAAACCGACCCCGGACCCGGTCGCGGCGGGCTCGACGCGCAGCCCGACCGTCGCCCACGGCCCCGTATGGCCGCGCCGCGCCATCTCGTAGCACGCCTCGCCGACCCCCACCGGCCGCTCCACCAGGACCGGGCGGCTCGGCTCGAAGTCGGCCTCGATGCCGTAGTCCTGGACGAGCGTCGCCGCGATGATCTGCTTCTGGACCTCGCCGTACAGCAGCACCGAGGTGGCGCCGCCGGGCATCGCCCGGGCGTGGATCAGTGGATCCTGGTCGGCCAGGGCCAGCAGCGCGGTGTGCAGCCGGGCGGCGGCCGCGGGGCCGGGTTCGCGGGCGTGGACGAGGGTGTGGAGGGTGGGCGCGGCGAAACGCGGCTGTCCGTCCTCGTCGTGGAACTCCCCGAGCCGGTCGCCGACGCGGACCTCGGGCAGCCCCCTGATCCGCGCGATGTCCCCGGCGGTCAGCACCCGCGCCCCGCCCCGTCCCACCACCTCCAGCGAGGTGATCCGCCCGCTGTGCCGGGCGCCCGGCCGGTGCAGGGTGAGGTGCTGCCGTGTGGTCAGCTCGCCGGAGAACAGCCGCAGATACGCGGTCTTCATGGCCGAGCCCGCCGTCCGCTCGACGGCGAAGACGGTGCCCCGGGGCTCCGTACCGTCCCCGACCCCGGGGCTGGGCGGGACGTACCGTACGACGCCCTCGACGAGGGCCGCGACCCCCTCCCCGCTCAGCGCCGAACCGAAGTACACCGGGTGCGCCCGCCCGTCCGCCGTCCCCGCGGCCAGTGCCGCGCGCACCTCGGCGGGGGAGGGGAGCGGGCCGTCCACGAGCCGGGCGAGCAGCGCGTCGTCCGTCTCCGCCAGCGCCTCGGCCATCTCGGTGCGTACGCCGATGTCGTCGAGCGGCCGCGGCCGGGTGCGCGCGGCCCGCGTGCCCAGGTCCCGTACGTCCGTCATGGCCACGATGTGCGGCGCCAGCAGCCGCCGGATGTCGGCCAGCAGCTCCGCGTGCCGGGCGCCCGCCCGATCGATCTTGTTGACGAACAGCAGCAGCGGCAGCCGCAGCCGCCGCAGTGTCTTCATCAGCACCCGGGTCTGTGCCTGGACGCCCTCGACGGCGGACAGCACGAGCACGGCCCCGTCCAGCACGCCGAGGGCCCGCTCGACCTCGGCGATGAAGTCGGAGTGGCCGGGGGTGTCGATCAGGTTGACCTGGATGTCACCGGCGGTGAAGGAGGCGACGGCCGACCGTACGGTGATACCGCGCTCCCGCTCGATGGCGCCCGTGTCGGTCTGGGTGTCCCCGGAGTCGACGCTGCCGAGGCGGTCGATGACGCCCGCGTCGAACAGCAGCCGCTCGGTGAGGCTGGTCTTACCGGCGTCGACATGGGCGAGCACGCCGATGTTGATGGTCTGGTGCATGCGTGGTGATGTCCTCGAAGACGGTCGTCCGATGGGGGCGCTGAGTCGTTCCGAGGAATCGGCGCATCGCATGCTCCTGTCGTGCCGGTAGTGGTGTTGGCGGATGCCGCCGGACATCCTGAGCGCGTTGGCCGGGCGCGAGCAACCGATTTATCCGTCCTGGCGCGCAAAGGCAGAAAGCGCTGTCATACCTCTCGACAACTCCCTCTCTGCGCCCGACGCTTCACCCCACGGGGGCCCAAGCGGCAGAAGGGACACATGGTGCGACGAAGAACGCTCCTCACCGCGGCAAGCGCAACCCTGCTCGGCACCGCACTCACCACCGGCACGGCCCACGCCGACGAGGCGGTCACCATCGACCCGGGCACCGATTACGGTGGCTGGGAGGGCTGGGGCACCTCGCTCGCCTGGTGGGCCAACCTGTTCGGGCAGCGGGACGACTTCGCCGACCTCTTCTTCACCACCAGGAACACCCCGTACGCCGGTACCACCCTCCCCGGCCTCGGGCTGAACATCGCCCGCTACAACCTCGGCGGCTGCGCGTGGACCGGCGTGGGCGGCCAGTCCATGGCCGTCTCGCCCAACATCCCCCGGTTCAAGCAGATCGAGGGCTACTGGCACGACTGGTCCAGCGAGGACCCCGCCTCCTCCGCCTGGCGCTGGACCTCCGACGCGGTCCAGCGCGCGGCGCTCACCAAGGCCGTGCAGCGCGGCGCCATCACCGAGCTGTTCTCCAATTCACCCATGTGGTGGATGTGTCTCAACCACAACCCCTCCGGCGCGGCGGACGGCGGCAACAACCTCCAGTCCTGGAACTACCGGCAGTTCGCCGTCTACCTCGCCACCACCGCCCGCTACGCCCAGGACCACTGGGGCGTCCGCTTCGCCACCGTCGAGCCGTTCAACGAACCGTCCTCCGCGTGGTGGAAGGCGGACGGCACCCAGGAGGGCTGCCACATCGACGCGGCGGTGCAGCGCACCGTCCTCGGTCACCTCCGCACCGAGCTGGACAGCCGCGGCCTGACCGGGGCCCGCATCTCGGCCTCGGACGAGACCAGCTACGACCTGGCCCGCACCACCTGGGGCTCCTTCGACACCGCGACCCGCGCCCTCGTCGACCAGGTCAACGTGCACGGCTACCAGGGCTCGGGCGGCCGCCGCGACCTGCTGTACGCGGATGTGCGCGCCGCGGGCAAGAAGCTGTGGAACTCCGAGACCGGCGACAAGGACGGCACGGGCCTCACCCTCGCCACCAACCTCTGCCTGGACTTCCGCTGGCTGCACCCGACCGCCTGGTGCTACTGGCAGGTCATGGACCCCAGCGCGGGCTGGGCGCTCATCCACTACGACCCGAACACCGCGCAGCCCGGCGCCGTGCAGACCAAGTACTACGTCCTGGCCCAGTTCACCCGGCACATCCGCCCCGGCATGCGCGTCCTGGCCACCGGTTCGGACCACGCGGTCGCGGCGTACGATCCGGCCGCGCGCCGCCTCGTGCTCGTCGCCGTCAACCCCGGCGCCGCGCAGACCATGACCTTCGACCTGTCCCGGTTCGGCCAGGTCACCGGCGGTACGGGCGGCCTGGTGCCGCGCTGGTCGACGCAGACGGCGGGCGGCGGCGACCTGTACACCGCGCGCCGGGACACGGTGCTGGACGGCAAGCGGCTGAGCGTTCCGTTCGCCGCGCAGTCCGTGCAGACGTTCCAGATCGACGGGGTGACGGAGTAGCTCCGTCTCAGGTCGCCAGGTGGCGGACGATCCTGCGCAACTGCTCCGCGTAGTGCTCACGGAACTCCGGCGACTCCGGATCGGCGTCGAAGAACTGCCGCACGGCGTGCGGCAGCGCGATCGGCGCCGTGACCAGACTGACGTACAGCAGCATCGCCATGGCGGGATCGATGTCCTCCGCGATCTCGCCGGCCGCCTGGCGGCGCCGCAGGTCGGAGAGGTCCTCCGGGCCTTCCTCCGGCGCGGCGTCGTCCAGGCCGCACCAGGCGTTGAACCGGGTCGCCCGGGGATCGGCGAAGGCCTCCCGGAGATAGCGCTCGACCAGCTCGTCGAGCGGGATCGAGGGGTCGTTGAAGGTCTCCTCGCGCTTCAGCCACTCGCGGCCCAGCTCCCGGTACAGCCCCTCCTTGCCGCCGAAGTGGTACGCGATCAGCTGCTTGTTGACGCCCGCCCGGTCCGCGATGTCCTGCACCCGGGCGCCCGCGAACCCCTTCTGCGCGAACTCGTCCCGCGCGGCCTCCAGCAGCAGCCGCCGGGAGCGCTCCGGGCACAGCTTGCGCTCCTCGGGTGCGGGGGCGCGGCGGGGCCTCTTCGGCGTCCCCTCCATGTCCTTCAACTCCTCGTGCCACTGCTCCGTGCTCGATTCCGTGCTCGATCGGACCAGACTAGCTCCATCTAAATGTTTGACAACTTCATCCGATTGGATGAATCTGGCTTCGAGGATGCTTGAGGACAGTCAGGGAGGCACGTCATGATCGTGGTAACCGGAGCCACCGGAAACGTCGGCGCGCATGTGGTGAAGGAGCTGGCCGCCGCGGGCGCGGAGGTCCGCGCGCTCACCCGTGACCCCGGGGCCACCCGCTTCCCCGACGGGGTCAGCGGGGCCCGGACCGAGGACCTGCCGCTGGAGGGTGCCACCGGGCTCTTCCTCCACGCCGCGGTGGCGTGGCAGCTGGGCGCGGAGAAGCTGCTGGAGCGGGCCAAGGAGAGCGGGGTGCGGCGCATCGTCACGCTCTCCTCGTCCTCCGTCCTCGAGGAGACCGACCCGAAGGACAACCCGATCGGCGCCATGCACCGCGAGCTGGAGGCCCAGGTCGAGCGCACCGGGCTGGAGTGGACCCATGTCCGGCCGGGTGCCTTCGCCGTGAACGCCTTCCAGTGGGCGGACCAGATCAAGGCCGGGGACGTGGTCTACGGCGCGTACGCCGGAGCGCACATGGCGCCCATCCACGAGGCCGACATGGGTGCCGTCGCCGCCCGTGCGCTCCTCGCCGACGACCTGGTCGGCCGGACGCCCGAGCTGACCGGCCCGGAGTCGCTGACCTTCGCCGACCAGGTGCGCGTCATCGGCGAGGTCATCGGGCGGCCCCTGCGGTACGAGGAGATTCCGCACGAGGTGGCGCGCGAGAAGATGGTCGGCGGGTTCGTGACGCCGGAGATCGCGGATTCGCTGCTGCGGGTGTTCGCGGGCTGCGTGGACCGGCCGCAGGTGATCTCCCCGGAGGTCGAGCGCATCACGGGCCGCCCGGCTCGGACGTTCGCGGAGTGGGTGGCGGACCACCGGGGCGCCTTCGGCGGATAGGTCCGGGCGCGCTGGGGGTGCCGGGTGCGGGGCCTCCGGGGCAGGGCCCTGGACCGTATCCCGCACCCCGCGTCAGGCGCCGCGCTTGCCGGGCTGCTTCTTGGCCGCCGCCTTCTTCGGCGTCTGCTTCTTGGCCGCGGTCTTCTTGGCCGCGGCCTTCTTCGCGGCCGTCTTCTTCTCGGGCGCCTTCTTCTTGGCGGGGGCCTTCTTGCGGCCGGTCAGTTCGGTGACCGTCGCCTTCTCCTCGGCAGCCTCCGCCTCCTCGGCCGATTCGCCGCGGGCCTCCTTCGCGCTGCGGACGCTGTCCTTCAGCGCGGCCATCAGGTCCACGACCTGGGCCCCGGCCGGGCGCTCGCCCGGTTCGGCGGTGGGGGTGGCGCCGGAGACCTTCGCCGCCACCAGGGACTCCAGGGCCTCGTGGTACTCGTCGCGCAGTTCGCTCAGGTTCACCTCGCCGAGCGTGGCCATCAGGGTGTCGGCGAGGTCCAGCTCGGCCGGTTTCACCGTGACCTTCTCCCTGGGTGCCACGCCCGCGGGCTCGCGCACCTCGTCCGGCCACAGCAGCCGGTGCATGGCGATGGCGTCGCCGACGACGCGCAGCATGCCGAGCCGTTCCCGCCCGCGGTGGGCGTACTTGGTGATGGCGACCTTCTCGCTGCGCTTGAGGGCCTCGCGGAGCAGGGCGTACGGCTTGGCGGCGGCGGTGCCGTTGGCGCCGAGGTAGTAGGCGTCGCCCATCTGCAGCGGATCGATGTCCGAGGCGTTCACGAACGCCTCGATCTCCAGGGCGCGGGTGGTCGGCAGCGGAAGGGCGGCCAGGTCCTCGTCGGTGATCGGGATCAGGGCACCGTCGGCATCCTCGTACGCCTTGCCGATCTCCTCCGAGTCGACCTGCTTGTCCTCCAGCTCGCAGACCTTGCGATAGCGGATGCGGCCGCCGTCGGCGGTGTGGATCTGCCGGAAGGACACCGAGTGGTCCTCGGTCGCCGGATACATCTTGATCGGGATGCTCACCAGGCCGAACGAAATGTTCCCATTCCAGATAGATCGCATGCTTGATCCCTTTCGTGAGATTCTTATCGTATGTCCCCGATCACGGAGGTGGAGGGGCGACGGATCGCGCTCAGGAACCTCGACAAGGTCATCCATCCGGCCACCGGCACCACCAAGGGCGAGCTGCTGCACTATCTGGCGTCCGCCGCCGCCCCGATGCTCGGACATCTGCGGGGGCGCCCCCTCGCGTTCCTGCGCTATCCGGACGGCCCGGACGGACAGACGTTCTTCACCAAGAACCCGCCTCCCGGCACCCCCTCCTGGGTCACGACCGCCGAGGTCAGCCGGCATGAGGGGGAGACGGCGCGCCAGGTGCTGGTGCAGGACCTGGCCTCGCTGATGTGGGCGGCGAACCTGGTGGTCGAGTTCCACGCACCCATGTGGCGGATCGACGCGGGAACGGGCATCGCCGACCGGCTGGTGTTCGACCTCGACCCCGGCCCGCCCGCCACGATCGTGGACTGCTGCGCCGTCGCCGTATGGCTGCGGGAGCGGCTGGCCGCTGACGGGCTGGCCGCGTACGCCAAGACCAGCGGCTCCAAGGGACTGCATCTGCTGACCCCGCTGGAACCGGCGCCGTCCCGGCAGGTCACCCACTACGCCCGGCGGCTCGCGGCGGAGGCCTCGGCGGCGCTGCCGGGGCTGGCCATCCAGAAGATGACGCGCTCCCTGCGGCCCGGCAAGGTGTTCGTCGACTTCAGCCAGAACGCCGCCGCCAAGACCACCGCCGCCCCCTACACGCCCCGCGCCCGGCGGGAGCCGACCGTCTCCACGCCCGTGACCTGGGACGAGGTGGAGGCGTGCGACGGCCCCGGGCGGCTGGTCTTCCGGATCGACGATGTCCCCGCCCGCCTCGACCGCCACGGCGATCTGCTCGCCCCGCTCCTCGACCCGGCACGGGCCCACCCGTTGCCCGCCACGGCATGACCGCCCTGCTGCCACCCGTGCCGGTGGCGCTGGCCCGGCCCGTTCCGACCCTGCCGGTCGCCGCGCCGGGGCGGCAGCTCGCCTACGAGCCGAAGTTCGACGGCCACCGGCTGCTGATCTTCCGGCTGGCGGAGGAGGTGCGGATGCAGGCCCGCTCCGGCCGCATCGTCACCCGCGCCTTCCCCGACCTGGCGGCCGCCGCCCTGCGGCTCCCGGTGGGCACCGTGCTCGACGGGGAGGTGGTGGTGTGGGTCGGGCGCCACACCGACTTCGCCGCCGTCCAGAAGCGCGCCACTGCCGCGTCCGAGGCCCGCGCCGCGCGGCTCGCCCGCGAACTCCCCGCGTCCTACGCCGCGTTCGATCTCCTCGCGAGCGGCCCGGACGATCTGCGGCCGCGGCCGTACGCCGAACGCCGCGCCCGCCTCGTCGCGCTCCTCGAACCGCACGGTCCGCCCCTGCAGGCCGTCCCGATGACGATGGCCCCGGAGCTGGCCGCCACCTGGTACGAGGCGTTTCCGGCCATCGGCGTCGAGGGGCTGGTCATCAAGAGCCCCGACCAGCCCTACCGGCCCGGACGGCACTGGCGGAAGCTGCGGCACTCGGAGACCCGGGACGCCGTGGTCGTCGGCGTGGTCGGCCCCCGGTTCCGCCCCCGCGCCCTGGCCCTCGTCCTGCCGGGCGACGACACCCCCGTCGTCTCCGGCCCCCTCTCCCCGGCGGTCCGGGCCCAGCTGGCCCCGGCCCTGCGGGACCTGCCACCGGTGGAATCCCCGTCCCCGGACCCGCCCACGGCGATCGACACGGTCGGCGCGTGGATCGCCTACCAGCCGATCGCGCCGGACCTGACGGTGGAGGTGCGCCAGGAGAGCACGGTCCGCCACGCGGCGACGTCGGTCATCCGGCTACGGGCCCGTGAGTGACCCCGCGCCGCACTCCCGACTCCCGATGCGGGGTGACCCTGCGCCCTCGTCTCCCGTGCGGGGCCGCGCGCCTGTCCGCCCCGCCCCGGTCCCGCGCCGCGCCGCGCTCCCCGCGCCGGGCGTGCTCTGGGGCGCGAGGCCCGGCCCCGTCCGCCGGGCGGACGCGCGTCCTCGTCTCCCGTGCGGGCCGCGCTCTTGTCCGGCCTCCCGCCCCGCGCCGGGCGCGCCCTGAGGCGCGAGGCCCGGTCCCGCGCCGCGTCCCCGGCTCCGTGCCGGGCGTGCCCGACGCGCGAGGCCCAACCCTGCCCGCCGGGCGAGCGTCACACCGCGCCGCCCACGGCGCGCGTCGTCGGGGTCCGGGGCGGAGCCCCGGTGGGGGCCGGGGGCGGAGCCGCCGGATTCGGGAAGGGGCAGGGTGGGGGACAAGCCCCCTACCCCGCACCCGCAGGGTCCGGCGGCCCGGTGACCACCGCCGTCACCCGGCCACCCCGCGGCAGCGCCCCGGCCTCCGCCAGCCCGTACAGCCCCCACAGCGTCTTCGCCACGTACCGCCGCTCCACCCGCACCCCGTGCCGCTCCTCGAACCCCGCCGCGAACGCCTCCAGCTCGGCCGGGACCCGCCCGTACCCGCCCCCGTGCCAGCCGTGCTCGATGCGCCAATCGCCGAACTCCCGCCCCCACCCGAGCCGGTGCAGCTCCGCCACCTCGCCCTCCAGATACCCGGCCGCCCCCTTCAGCACGGCGAACCCCACCGCCCGCGCCCCCTCCGGCAGGGCGGCGGCGATCCCGGCCAGCGTGCCGCCGGTGCCGACCGCACAGCACACGATGTCGCGCGCGCCCAGACCGGGCATCTCCGCGACCAGCTCGGCCGCCCCGCGCGCGGCGAGGGCGTTCGTACCGCCCTCCGGCAGGACGTAAGCGCGCCCCCACCGCGCCTCCAGCTCCCGCAGCGTCCCCGGGTCGTCCAGGGAACGCAGCGTCTCCCGGTACCCGGACCGGTCGAGGAAGGACAGCCGCATGCCGTACGACTCGGCGAGCGCGAGCGACCAGTTGCGCGGCGCGTCCGCCAGCTCCTCGCCCCGGATGATCCCCACCGTCGACATCCCCCGCGCGGCCCCGGCGGCGGCGACGGCGCGGATGTGGTTGGAGTACGCCCCGCCGAAGGTGAGCAGCCGCGTATGCCCCTGCTCGGCGGCGGCCCGCAGATTGGGCGTGAGCTTGCGCCACTTGTTGCCGGGGACGGTGGGGTGGATGAGGTCGTCCCGCTTCAGCCGCAGCTCCAGCCCCGCACGCTCCATGACCGGATCGACGAGCGGGGTCAGCGGCGAGGGAAGGGCGGCGGGAGGCATCACGACGGAAGTCTAGAAACCCGAGAGGAAGCGGAGTACCCGGCTCACCTACCGCCGAGGCCGCGGCTTGGCCTTCGTGGCGTGGCGGGCGGCCTTGTAGGTCTCGGGGAGGAAGCGGTGCTCGATGGCGGTGCGCTTGGTGGCGGCATCGCCCCCGACGACCTCGGCGCGTCCGTTCATCAGGGCGAGGAAGCCCTGGCGGGCGACTTCCTTGCGGCTGTTCTTCTTCATGCCGGGGCCGAAGGCGGTGTTGTTCATGCCCGCGCGGGCGTGGAAGTCGCTGTCGGTGGCGCCGGGCATGAGGCAGGTGACGGTGACACCGTGTTCCTTGAGTTCCTCGCGCAGTCCGAGGGCGAACATGCGGGTGAAGGCGCGGGAGGGCCCGTACACGGTCTCGTAGGGGGTGGGCAGGGTCGCCGACAGCGACGAGGTGATCAGGATGCGGCCGCGGCCGTTGCCGGCCATGTGCCGGGCGACGTGCTTGGCCAGGTGGACGACGGACGCCACGTTCAGCTGGATGAGGGAGAGTTCGTCGTCGAGGTCGGTGTCGAGGAAGGCGCCGCCGATGCTGCGGCCGGCGTTGAGGACCGCGGTGTCGAGCGGCCGTCCTGTCTCTTCCACCGCCCGCCACACGGCCTCGACGCCTTCGCTCAGGGAGAGGTCGGCGCGCACGGGGGTGACGTGGACGCCGTGCCGTGCGAGGTCGGCCGCTGCCTGGTCGGTGTGTTCGCCGCGGCCGGTGGCGATCAGGTCGAAGCCGTTGACGGCGAACAGCTTCGCGAGTTCGTAGCCGATGCCCGCGGAAGCCCCGGTCACCAGGGCGAGCGGGCGGTGGGAGGAGGCGGTGCTGCTCATGAGGGGTGCTCCGGTTCCGTGTGCTGGTGGTCGTCCGGTTCGGTTCGGCTCTCGGCCCGGTTCGGTTCGGCTTTCGTGCGGTGCGCGGTTTCGGCTTTCGTGCGGGGCGCCGGGCGGGCGGACCAACCGCCGCGGCGCGCCGGCCGGCGACAGGCCGTACGGCGTCGTCACCGGCCGGCGCGCCCGAGCCGAGGTCAGGCGGCGGGGGCGTCGAAGTCGGCCGACTTCGTCAGTGCCTCGTTCGCGCGGATCTCGGCGAGCATCGACTCCAGCTGCTCGATCGCCATGCTGTACGCCGGGGCGCCCAGCAGCAGGCGCTGGGGGTGGGTGTCGGCGGCGAGGGCGGTGATGATCGCCCGGGCGGCGGCATGGGGGTCGCCGGGCTCCTTGCCGGTGTCCGCGCGGAACGCGGCACGCTGCGCGCCGACCGTGTCGGCGTAGTCGGCGATCTCCCGCTCGGGCAGCGTCTCGTTGGCGGACCGGCCGGCCCAGTCGGTGCGGAAGGGGCCGGGCTCGACGAGCAGCGTGGTGATGCCCAGCGGGGCGACCTCCTGGCGCAGGGCGTCGGTCAGGCCCTCGACGGCGAACTTGGTGGCGGCGTAGTAGCCGACGGCCGGGAAGGCGCGGAGCCCTCCGATGGAGGAGAAGTTCACGATCGTCCCCGAGCGGCGTGCGCGCATGCCGGGCAGGGCGGCGCGGATGACGTCGGACAGGCCGAAGACGTTGATGTCGAAGATCCGGCGGATCTCTTCGTCGGTGCTCTCCTCCACGGCGGCGAAGTAGCCGATGCCGGCGTTGTTGACCAGCACGTCGATGCCGTCGAAGTGCTTCTCGGCGGCCTCGACGGCCTCCCTGACCTGTGTGGCGTCGGTGACGTCGAGGGGCAGGGCGAGCGCCTGGCCGTTGCCCTCGACGAGATCCTGGACCTGAGCGACGTCACGGGCGGTGACGACCGCCCGGTGGCCGGCGGCGAGGACCTCCTGGGCCAGGGCCCGGCCGAAGCCGGTCGAGCAGCCGGTGATGAACCAGACCTTCTGCTGAAAAGCCACGATGTGGATCTCCCTGAGAACGGGCGCACCCCTCCCACCGCGATCACAACGGGTGACGGCGACGGGGGTGCGATGTACGGGGTGAGGCGGCGCCCCCCCGGCCGGTGCCACGCACACGGCAGGCGGGCCGCGGACCTTCGAAGGCCGCTGCGATGGCCGCCGCACCATTCATGCACGCCGAAAAGCCGCAGGCCAAGCCACCAGCGGGGGCCACTGCTGCCGGGGAAAAACCTTCCCCCCCACGCCAGTGGAACCCCTCCGCGAGCCGGGGAACACTGGAGGCCATGGCGAACAATGCCGAGGAGATCAAGAAGTTCCTGCGCACCCGGCGTGACGCGGTCCGCCCCTCCCAGGTCGGCCTGGCGAACTACCCGGGCCGGCGAGTGCCCGGCCTGCGCCGCGAAGAGGTCGCGCAGCTCGCCGGGGTCAGCGTGGACTACTACACCCGCCTGGAGCAGGGACGGCTCACCAGCGCCTCCGAAGGCGTCATCCTCTCCATCGCCGAGGCCCTGCGGCTCACCCAGGCCGAGACCCAGTACCTGCGCGACCTGCTGCGCCCCCAGCCCCGCCGCGGCGCCGAGCAGGCACCGCCCCAGCAGGTGCGGCCCGATCTGCTGCGCATGCTGAACGGCCTGCACGACCAGCCCGCCTTCGTCCTCGGCCGCCGCAACGAGGTCCTGGCCTCCAACGACCTGCTCGACGCGCTGCTCACCCCCTTCAACCACCGCCCGCCCGGTGAACGCAACCTGCTGCGCTGGATGCTCCTCGACCCCGCCGCCCGCTCCCTCTACCTCGACTGGGCGCAGGTCACCTCCGAGGTCGTCGGCGTGCTGCGCGCCGAGGCCGGCCGCAACCCCCACGACCCGCGGATCGCCGCATTCGTCGCCGAGCTGCGCTCGGTTTCCCCCGAGTTCCGCACCTGGTGGGCCGAGCGGACCGTCGTCGAACGCACCTGGGGCACCAAACGGTTCGACCACCCCGTCGTCGGCCGCCTCGACATCACCTACGAAGCCCTTTCCCTGCCCGGCGACCCCGACCAGATCCTCTTCGTCTACGCCGGCAAGACCGACGACGACCTCGAAAAGCTGCGCATCCTCGCCAGCTGGTACGCCCGGTCCAGCCCCGTCGGCAAGGACACGGCCCGGCCGCCTGCCTGAGCTGCCCAGGCCCGCGCGCGACGGCCTGAACGCGTCGAGGGGGTCACCGGGCCGTGCGGCCCGCTGACCCCCTCGTCTCTGCGTGCGCCGCGCCTAGGCGGCCGCCGGCACCGGGCCGATGGAGCGGCCCGCCCACTTGGGCGCCTCTTCGATCAGGGAGGTGAGCCGCTCGCGGATCTCCTCGGGGAAGGGCGCCGCGTGGCCCTCCTTCTGGTCGATGTGGAGGGCGAGCAGTTCGGTGGTGGCCACCGGCTCGCCGCCCTCCGGCTCGCCCACGTACATCTCGTGGGAGAACCGCACCTTCTTCTCGTCCACACCCAGCACCCGGGTGCGGATGGTCAGCTCGGCGCCTTCCTCGACTTCGTGGAGATAGCGCAGATGCGTCTCGACGGTGTAGAGGGAGCAGCCGGTCTTCACCCGGTATCCGGAGTCGAGACCGGTCTCGACCATCATCTCGTCCGTGCTGTGTCCGAAGACGAGGACGTAGAACGCCTCGCTCATATGACCGTTGTAGTCGATCCATTCCGGTCGGACGGTCTGGTGGTAGTGGGGGAGCTGGTCGCTCACTTGTCGCCTCCCTCGTTGCGCTGCTCGGGCAACCGGCCGGTCGCCCGCAGGACGTTGATCACGCCCTGGTCCCTTTCCGCGACGAGCTGGGCGATACTCCGCCCGGCCGCCGCCTCGTCACATCCGTCGACCATGGCCGTACGCAACGAGTCGTCCAGCTCAGGGGCTTCGAGACGCGTCCATGGCGATTTCAGTGACGGTCCGAAGTGATCGAGCATATGCCCCATGCCGCCCTCGCCTCCCGCGAGGGCGAACGTCAGGCACGGGCCCATGAAGGCCCAGCGCAGACCGGGCCCTTCGGTGATGGAGTCGTCGATGTCCTTCACGGTGGCCTCACCGTTCGCGACCATGTGCAGGGCCTCGCGCCACAGCGCCTCCTGGAGGCGGTTGGCGATGAAGCCGGGCAGTTCGCGGTCCATCGTGATGACGGACTTGGCGGCCGCCGTGTAGAAGGCGGAGGCCCATTCCACGGCGGCCGGGTCGGTCTTCTCCCCGCCGACGACCTCGACCAGCGGGATCAGGTACGGCGGGTTGAACGGGTGGCCGACGAGGAGGCGGCCGGGGTCGGTGGCCTCGGTCTGCATGTCGGTCATCGGATAGCCGGAGGTGGAGGACGCGATGACGACGCCCGCCGGGGCCGCCGCGTCCAGCTGGGCCAGCAGGCTCCGCTTCAGCTCCAGCTTCTCGGGGGCGCTCTCCTGGACGAAGTCCGCTTCCGCGACGGCCTCTTCGAGGGTCGGGGCGAGGGTGAGGCGGTCCGGTGAGGCGCCCTCGGCGAGGCCGATCTGCTCCAGGGCGGGCCAGGCGGCGTCGACGAGGCGGCGCAGCTTCACCTCGGCGTCCGGCGCCGGGTCCCAGGCGGTGACGTCGTAGCCGCGGGCGAGGAAGTGGGCGACCCAGCCGCCGCCGATGACGCCCGCGCCGATACAGGCGACGCGGCGGACACGGTCGGGGGCGCAAGGGGGTGAGGGCATGGGGGTCCTAAGGAGGTGAGGAGGGGTGAGCGCGGGCCGGGAGGGGTTACGAGCGCGCCTTGAGGCCCAGGCGCCGCCGGGCCTCGTCGGGCGTGGCGACGGTGGCGCCCAGCAGCTCGGTGATCTGGACGGCGCGCTCGACCAGCTGGCCGTTGGTGGCCTTGACGCCCCGGCTGAGGTAGAGGTTGTCCTCAAGACCCACCCGTACGTTGCCGCCGAGCAGGATGGACTGGGCGACCCACGGCATCTGCGTGCGGCCCAGCGCGAAGCTGGCCCACTGCGCGCCCTCGGGCAGGATGTCGACCATGGCCTTGAGGACGCCGGGCTCGGCGGGGGCGCCCCACGGGATGCCCATGCACAGCTGGAAGACGGTCGGGTCGTCGAGCAGCCCCTCGGCCAGCAGCTGCTTGGCGAACCACAGCTGCCCGGTGTCGAAGATCTCCAGCTCCGGGCGGACGCCCAGCTCCTGGATGCGCTTGGCGCCGGCGCGCAGCATGTCGGGGGTGGAGACGTAGAGGTTGCTGCCGTCGCCGAAGTTGAGCGAGCCGCAGTCCAGGGTGCAGATGTCGGGGAGCAGGTCCTCGACGTGCGGGAGCCGGTCCAGGCCGCTGACCAGGTCGGTGCCGGGGAGGTGGGTGAGCGGTTCCTCGGGGTCGATGACCAGGTCGCCGCCCATGCCCGCGGTGAGGTTGATGACGACGTCGGTGCCGGTCTCCTTCACCCGCTCCACGACCTCGCGGTACAGCCGCGGATCGCGGGAGGGGGCGCCGGTCTCGGGGTCGCGTACGTGGATGTGGACCACGGCCGCCCCGGCCTCCGCGGCCTCGACGGCGGAGCGGGCTATCTGCTCGGGGGTGACGGGGACGTGGGGGCTGCGGCCCACGGTGTCACCGGCCCCGGTGAGGGCGCAGGTGATGATGACGCTGTCGTTCATGGGCATGGGCTTTCTCCGTCTTCTGCGACTGCTCCGTAGCTACGGGAACGGGGATGAACGGGTTTCGTCGGGACGGTGAGGGGGCTGTGCGGACAGCTCCGTGTCGACGTAGGCGAGGCAGGCGGCGCGCATGTGGTCCGCGCTCGTACCGCCCTCGCCGGGCGCGGTCGCGACGACCTGGGTGGCGAAGCCGTCGATCAGCGCGGTGAGCCGCAGGGCGCCGACCTCCGGGTCCACGTCGCGGAAGACGCCCTGGGCGATGCCGCGCCGGATCACCTCGGCGATCGTCCGCCGCCACTCCCGGTAGAACGCGGCGTGCAGCTGCCCGATGGCGGTCGAGCGCGCGGCCTCGGCCCACAGGTCCATCCACACCAGCCACTGGTGGCGCTGCTGGGTGCTGTCCGGGACCTGGAGGTCGATGAGCTGACGCAGCTCCTCCAGGGCGTCGTCGGCGTCCGCGAGGCGGGCGGCGCGGCGCATGGTGTCCTCGTCCATGCACCAGCGCACGGCGGCTTCCAGTAATTCGGCGCGGCCGGGGAAGTGGTAGTGGATGGCGGCGGTGCTGGTGTCGCAGGCGGCGGCGATGTCGGCGACGCGTACGGAGTGGAAGCCGTGCTCGGCGATGAGCCGGACCGTCTCGCGCACGATCTGGAGGGGCCGCCCGCCCTCGGGGGGTGAGGGGCGGGCGGCCGGTTCGGGGGCGCCGGCGGCGGGTTCGCCGGGGCCGGCGGTGCCGAGCAGCCACCCGGCGTCGACCCGGCCCGCGTCGGCGATGCGGGCCAGTTCGGCGACGGTGAAACGACGCGTGCCGCCGAGCGAGCGGGACAGCTTGGAGGGGTCCATCACCACACGCCGCGCGAACTCCCGCTGGCTGCAGCCCGCTTCGTCGATCACCTGACGGACGCGCGCCGCGACGTCGAACTCTTGCCGCATGGCCGACACGCTACGGAGGCGTTGAGATAAGCGCAATGGACGCGAGTGTGGTATGCCCCCTTCTGGCCCTCTATGCGGTGGAATTTCAGCCCCATGATGAGCTGGGGACTGACTCGTTGATCAGTAGAGATCGGTAAGAAACCAGCCACTCAGCTTGTTCTTTATGGTCTGACCTGGTCACGTTCGGCGATGGTCGCGGGTCGCCTGGCCGTTTTGCCCACGTCGTAGCGGGTGGCGGGGCGCCGGTTCTTCGAGCCGAGCGGCCTGCCGGGTCCGGGCCGGTTGGGTTTCGGCGCACGGGTCGGACAGGGCAGGTTCGGGCGGAGGTTCCTGAACCCCCGGCGGACCCCGGGCGGGGGTGAGCCGGCCGGGCTCGGCCGGCTTCTCCCAAGGGCGGCGGAGGTCCGCGGCCAGCGGCCGAGCGAGGCGGAGTTGGGTGGTCTGTTTGATCATCCGGAAAGTGTGCTCAAGGTCGAATCTGCGCAGGAACGCTTGCCAGCGCAGGTCGACGTCCTCTCCCGACAGACCGGTGGCCGACGTCCACAGCCAGACCGGGAGTGGATCGTGGCCGCCGGGTAGGCGGTCGACCTCCAACCGGATCAACGTGCCCTCGATGACGGGGAGTTCACCGGTGTGGTCGATCCACGCGGAACGGGTGGTCAGACGAGGATGGATGCGGTCCCATGCCATCGCACGAGCGGTGCCATAGCGGTCGCTGACCTGCACGGTCGCGGCATCGGGATCACTCCAGGTGTCGGGCTTGGCGAAGCGGAACTCCTTGCCGTGCTTCGGCGGGCGTCCGCCTTGTGACGGTGAGATCCACGGCACCGGGACCGGCTTGCGCATCACACGGTCCGTGCGCATGCGTCCGAGGACCTCCACCGGCAGTCCTTCCAGCAGATAGGCCATGCGGGGAGCGTCGTAGCCGGCGTCGAAGACGATCAGGATGTCCCGGTCGCCCGCCTTCCAACGGCCCATGTCGATGAGGTCCTCGACCACGCGGCGGACCTGGGCCGCGTGACCTCGGCGACGTCGTCGGCCGGCCCCAGCGGCGGCGCGTCCAGGATCTGGCACCACGAGCTCCGGCCCGACTCCAGAGCGGCGACGAACGAGTAGGGCCAGCCGGGCACGAACTGGTCCGACGAGCGTCCGCTGCGGCCGTAGACGTGGCAGAACAAGCGGTCCGGACTGGTCGGCGCGTCGGGCCGGAGCCAGTGGGTGACGTCCGCCGCCAGGACCAGGCGCCCGTCGGCGGCCTCGGGCTGCGGCAGCCCGGCCAACACCTGCCGCAGCCGCGGCACATCGACTTCCCCACGGTTCAGCGCGTCGTACATCGCGCCGTGCCCGCGCCGGTGCTCGGCCGTCAGCGTGAGGTCCACCGGCGTGGTCACCGGCCCGTCCGCACACAGCAACGCGTCAGTCAGCTCGAACAGTGTGTCCCCGCGCATGGGCAGGCAGCCGAAGAAGTCGTCCCGGAAGTGTGACGCCACCGCGAACGCTTCCCGCCGGACATCGTGGTGCAGCAGACCCATTCCCCCACGGCCTTCGTGCTGATCAAGTGCGTCTTTAGTCGGAGCACAGGAACAGACGGAGGCCGTGTTCACGCCCCCGGAATCCCCGTACGAGCGATCACGTTCGGGACATCGTTCGAGGTCAGACCATAAAGAACAAGCTGAGCCGCCATACCTAGTGCTGTGACCGGAAAGCTTCACCGGGTCGACAGCCGAAGCCATCGCCATGACCTGACTGCCGCACGGGGGACGTTCCCGGCCACAGCACTAGGGCACCAGCACCAGCCGCCCCCGTACCCCGCCCTCGGCCAGGCGGGCGTGTGCCTTCGCGGCCTCCTCCAAGGGGTAGGTCTCGGCGACCCGGAGGGTCAGCACTCCCTCGTCCACCAGCGCGGCCAGCTCCGCGAGGCGGGCGCCGTCCGCGCTGACGGCGATGGAGGCGGTGCGCACCCCGCGCACCGACGCCGGTTCACCGCCGGGCCGTACGCCCACGTAGGAGCCGCCGTCCCGCACCCACTCCAGGGCCGTCTCCCCGAGTACCGCCGCGTCCAGCACCGCGTCGATGCTGCCCGCGCTGACGGCACCGGACGTGAAGTGAGCGGCGCCCAGGGACCGTACGAACTCCTCGTCGCCCTCCCGGGCCAGCGCGGTCACCGACACGCCCCGGTGCGCGGCGAGTTGGACCGCGAAGCCACCGACCGCGCCCGCGGCACCGGTGACCAGCAGGGACTGCCCCTCCTCCAGTTCCAGGAGATCCAGGGCCTGTACGGCGGTCAGGGCGTTCAGGGGCAGGGTCGCGGCGTGCACGGCGTCGACCGTGGTCGGTGCCGTCGCGACCGCGTCCGTGTCGACGACGACGTACTCCGCGTGCGTGCGCACCGGCCGCGCCACGCCGGGGTCGAGCGCCACCACCTCGTCGCCGACGCTCCACGCCGTGGCCACGCCCGTCGCGTCCACCGTGCCGGCGACGTCCCAGCCGAATCCGATCTGCTTGCCCGCGTCCCCGAGGAACCCCTCCCGGACCCCCGCGTCCGCCGGGTTCAGCGTGGCCGCCGCCACCTTGATCCGCACCTGCCGCGGCCCCGGCTCCGGCAGTCCGGTCTCCACGACCTCCACGGCCTCGGGTCCGCCGAAGGTCCTCACGACTGCAGCACGCATGTCCACTCGCCTCAATCCTGGGTATTTGTGTCGTTTTCCGGGTACGGCGACAACCCTAGGAAGAGGCACTATCCTTCAGGAAGTAGTTACCTGAGAGTGCCTATGTCCCCAGGAGGGAAGCCATGGCGACCAAGACCGCGGCCCAGCGGCGCGAACAGGCACGCGTCGAGTACGACGCCTTCATCAGGGGCTGCCCCACCAACGAGCTCCTCGGCCGCCTCAGCGACAAGTGGGTCAGCTTCGTCCTCGCCGCCCTCTCCCCGGGCCCCATGCGCTACAGCGACCTCAGCCGCAAGATCGCCGGCGTCAGCCCCAAGATGCTCACCCAGACCCTGCGCGCCCTGGAACGTGACGGCATCCTCTCCCGTACCGTCACCCCGGCTGTCCCGGTCCGTGTCGACTACGAGCTCACCCCGCTCGGCGCCAGCCTCGCCGTCCTGCTGGCCGCGGTGAAGGACTGGGCCGAGACCCACATCGAGGAGGTCCACGAGGCCCGCAGCCGCTACGACGCGCAGAACGCCTAGCCTAGGTCCTGTCTCTTTGATCAGCGCTGTACCCAGATGAGGATGGCGGCGAGGTGGCGCGCGGCCTGGTAGGCGATCGCCAGTTTGTTGCATCGTGTGGCCAGGTCGCACCACTGTTGGAGGCGGTTGATGCACCGCTCGACGGTGTTGTGTCGCTTGTAGGCATCCGCATCGAAGCCGGGCGGGCGCCCTCCTTGCCGGCCCCGCAGCAGACGATGGCCGATCCGGTCCGAAGGCTGCGGGATCACCGCTGGGGAGGGGTGATCAACTCGCGCAACTGGACGCCCCGGCCCCCTGACGTGCAGCCGCAACAGCCCATTGTCGATCTGGGGCCGCAGCAGTCCGGTTTTCCGAACCAAGGCAACGGCAGGCTCCGCGGCAGCGCTCAGCGCCCAGGAGTCTCACAGCTTACTTTCCTGTGTGAGCGCTTCCCAGGTTTGTGGCCCGACCAGGCCGTCTACGGTGATTTTGGTGCGCCGTTGGAATTCTTGGACTCGACCGTCTGTGATTGGTCCGAAGTTCCCGTCGACTGCGATCGGAGCCAAATCTGGAGCGCGCTCATTGAGGAGCTTCTGAAGCCGCATCACTGCTGGGCCCTGAGAACCCTGCTGCAAAGCTGGATCGTGAAACAGAGATCCCCAGGTTTGTGGCCCGACCAGGCCGTCTACGGTGATTTTGGTGCGCCGTTGGAATTCTTGGACTCGACCGTCCGTGATTGGTCCGAAGTCCCCGTCGACTGCGATCGGAGCCAAATCCGGAGTGCGCTCGTTGAGGAGCTGCTGAAGCCGCATCACCGCCACACCCCGAGAACCTTTCCTCAGCGTCGGTGTGCCTGCGTCACCGGGCCTGGGGGCGAGCTTCGTAATGGCCCCCCATGTTTGCGTTTCCACGACACCGTCATCGGTGATTCCGGCGTGCCGTTGGAATTCCCGAACCCGACTGTCCGTAATGGCTCCAAAATCTCCATCGACCGCGATCGGGTTTCCAGGAACGAGGTCGTTTAGGGATAGCTGAAGTTGCTTTACGAACGGACCCACGGCACCCTTCCTCAGGGTCACCGGGGAATGCCAGGCCACGTGTAGCTTGCCGTCATCGGCTTCGGTCACGGAGAGCTGGACGCCGGTCAGGCCCCCATCGCTCCATATCAGCAGCGGCGTCTCCTGACCGACACGCCACACTCCGGCACCACCCGGAGTGAGATACGGCGCGCCCAGATGCGTGGGCATCCCTCCCTGCACACGCCAGATCAGCACGCCGTCGTCCGGGAAGCTCGCGTCGTACTTCCGCCCGGGAAGAGCCGGCCCCCGGCGCTCGATCAGGAAGTACTCTCTCGCTTCGCGGGTGGGGTGCCATAGCAGCACGGCGCCGTCCGCCGTGGTGTCCACCTGCGTCTGGCCATGAACCGAAAGATCGAAGATGCGGGGTTCAGCCCACCCGAGCGCGAGCTTGTGCCATATGTCCAGGTGCACCGTACCCTGGTCGTCGCTCGTAAAAGAGTAAGCACCCATCAGGGTCAAGAGCATGTTGTTGGCGCCGGAGGGCAGAACTCCGGAATTATAGAGGTCGACTGTGCCCAGTGAGTGAGACATCTCATGGGCTATCTGATAGAAAGGCGTGGTCGGTCCGACGCCGGCGCAGTGCGTCGCGAGGGTCTCATCCCGTGGGTTCAAAGCAAACGTCACGGGTTTGTTGTCTCTATTTGCCGGCCATGCCCCGGGTATATTCTCGATTATCAGGACACACTGTTCGTCGGGGCCGACCTGGCCGTCCTTGTTGATGTCATCCCCGACGAGAACGTTGACTTTGTTCTCATCGTAAAAGAGGCGCAGTATGTCGGCGCATCGCTGCTCTGGGCCGGGATCGCTTGACGGGAAAGGACCGGGCTGCACATTGCCGAGTAGCCCAGGACCCAACACAAACCTGTTGTTGCTGTTCTCTAGGAAGTATTCAAACAAACTCGCCGGGTTGACCGGATCCCGAGTCGAGAAGGGTGGTGAAGTCGACCCACCAGTAGTAAGTTTGAAATAGTAGTCGGCGGGATTGGGGTGTGTGTTGCTTAGTGGCGGGAAGTTATTGTATTCCGCGAGGATGATTGACACATTGCGATTACCAATCGCAATGCGACCGTTCTGGTTTATAGACCCGTGTCCGAATGATTGAAGAGTCGGCGTGTCTACCATGCTCTCAATCTCTCATGAAGTCACCTTGGCGGCTACTCGACGAAATCGGAAAGGCGCGACCTTCGACGTAGGCGATCGCGAGCTTGTCGGTTCGTGTGGCCAGGCCGCGCCACTGTTTGAGGCGGTTGATGCACCGCTCGACGGTGTTGAGCTGCTTGTAGGCATCCGTATCGAAGCCGGGCGGGCGCCCTCCTTGCCGGCCCCGCCGCAGACGGTGGCGGATCCGGTCCGAAGGCTGCGGGATCACCGCGCGGATCTGGCGGCGTCGCAGATGGCCTCGGATCGCGCGGGATGAGTAGGTGCGGCCGGCCAGGACCATGGCGGGGCGGGTCCGGGGCCGGCCGGGGCCGGATCTGGGCACGCGGATGCGGGCCATGACCGTCTCGAATGCGGGAGCGTCACCGGCCTGGCCCGCGGTAACGGTGATGGCCAGGGGCCGTGCATGGCCGTCCGCAGCCAGGTGGATCTTGGTGCTCAGTCCGCCGCGGGAGCGCCCGAGTGCGTGGTCGGGCGGCTCGTCTCGGCCTTCAGCCTCCTTTTGCGGGCGCCGGCGGCGTGCTGGTGGGCGCGGACGACGGTGGAGTCGACCGACACGGTCCGGCCGATGTCGTCGACGGCATCCGCCGCCGCCAGGACGGCGGCCAGGATCTTCTCCCACGTGCCGTCGACGGCCCACTTGATCAGCCGTTTGTGAGCGGTCTTGAAGGAGCCGAGTTCGTCGGGCAAGTCCCGCCAGGGCGAGTTGGTGCGGTATTTCCATGCGATGGCCTCGAGCGTGCGGCGGGCGGCGAGCGTGCGTGCCAGGGCCCGCGAGCCCGGCATGATCCGGAAGACACCCCCTCGCGCTGCACCGGTGCCTGCGCGGCCTGCGCGGAGTGCATGACGATTGCCCGTCGCGCCGGACAAGGCTCGCGGGTGTCAGCGCCAGTCCGGGGCGGACAGAGCTTCTGGCGCTCCACCCGCCCCGGACCGCTGACGTCATGCCCGGGCCGCCGCCGGGGCCGACAGCAGCGAGGCGAACGGGGAGCGCTGGCCTTTCCGGACCGTGCGCAGCTTAGAACAGGTCGGGTGTCTCAGTGGCTCTGCTGTCTCAGCGATGTCGCGGTGAGGGAGATGGTTCGCTCTTGCAGCTGTCAGACCCCTTGTGTCTCAGGAGAGCGTGGCGAACGTTATCTGACCGCGACACTTTGTGGGCTCGAGCCGCGGCGGCTCGCTCGGCGAGTCCGCGGAGAACGGTGCGGGCCTTGCGGAGCTCGGCCATGCGGCGGCTGATCGCTTCGGGGCGCTGCTCGACGCGGGCCTGGGTGAGGGAGTCGAGTTGGGTGTCGACGGGCTGGCGAGCGGTGGAGGCCCGCGCGTCACGCGATGCGGAAGTAGCCGGCTGGCTCTCGCTCTGCGGGGATGGGGCTTTCGGGCTGCTTGATGCGGGGCTCCGGCATCTGCTCGTGAGGATGGGCAGGCCATGGCCCGCCCTCGATCGCCAGTTCTTCAGGCGGCGGGCCTGGGCGGCGCCCTCCCGGCTGTCCGGGGTGCGCCGCAGAGGCGGCTCATGTGCGGGGCTGTCGACTTCGGTCAGGCAGGCAGGCCGCCTGCGAAGGCGGTGATGGCGTCGGCGAGGGCGTGGGGGCCGGTGAGGAAGGCGTCGTGGGCTTCGCCGGGGATCTCGACGAGGCGGGCGTCGGGCAGGGTTTGGTGCATGCGGCGGGAGACGTCGGTCAGCCAGCGGGGGCTGAGTTCGCCGATCACGAGGAGCGTCGGGGTGTCGAGGGCGGCGAAGCGGGTGAGGTCGTCGCCGAAGTTGTCCATCGCGCGCATCTCGCGGGCCCATGTCGGGGTCATGGACGCGCGGATGGCCCAGAACGGGGTCTGGCGGAACTCCTCGATGGCCTGGTTGGGGAACTTCAGGAAGTTCCGCAGCCCGAGGGTGAGGGCCTGGTCGAGGTCGCCGGCTTGGACGGCCTCCTCGAAGGGGGCGAGGGCGTCGCCGCCGATGGGGCCGCCCAGCGGGATCGGGGGCTCGTAGAGGATGAACGCCGCCGGGGGCTGGTGCAGGGCGTGGGCGAGGGTGACCAGTCCGCCGTAGGAGTGGCCGAGCAGGATCGCGTCGGGTCCGGCGAGGTCGAGGACGGCGGCGATGTCGTCGGCCTCCCGCTGGAGGGTGTGCTCGCCGTTGTCGCCACTGGCGCCCCGGCCGCGGCGGTCGATGGCGTAGGTGGTGAAGCGCGGCGCCAGCAGGTCGGCGAGTATCTGCCAGTCCTGGGCGGCGTTGAGGGCGCCCGGGGAGACGACCAGGGGGCGGCCCCGGCCGGTGATCGTGACGGCGATCTTTGTGCCGTCGGTGGAGGTGACGCGGGCCTGGCGGGGAGCAGGGGCAGTCATGGTCTTCTTCCCTAAGAATGTTGGCGGTCCGGGAGGGGTGCGCCCGCGGGCGGCCGGTCCGCCCGGGCGGCCTTGCCGGCGGTACGGCAGGGCGCTGCCTCTCCATGCACCGTAACATCGAAACGATGTGTACATCGTTTCGATGTGAGATGCTGGGATCATGCTGGAACTCGCGATCCTCGGTTTCCTCGCCGAGGGCCCCCTGCCCGGTCACGAGCTGCGACGGCGCATCACGCATCTGACCGGCTACAGCCGTCCGGTCAGCGACGGCACCCTCTACCCGGCGATCAACCGGCTGACGAAGGCCGGGCTGATCGAGCGGCGCCCTGCTCCCGAGGCGGGCGGCGGCCGGTACGTGCTGAACCTGACCACGGCAGGACGTGAGGACATGCTGCGGCGGCTGCGGGAACCGGCCGGGCACGAGATCACCGACTTCTCCCGCTGGTTCACGATCCTGGCGTTCCTCTCGCTGCTGCCCGACAGCGCCGAGCAGCACGCCGTGCTGCGCCGCCGCCTGGACTTCCTGGAGGCCCCCGCCAGCTTCTTCTACGACGGCGACACGCCGCTGCGCGCCGAGCAGGTCAGCGACCCGTACCGGCGCGGCATGCTGCTCACCGCCCGTGCCATCAGCCGTGCCGAGCGCGCCTGGCTCCACGAGGTCCTGGACGGCGACGGCATCCGAGGGGCGGACGGGCAGCCCGGCCCCCAGACCCACACCCGTGATCGGAAGGAGTGAACATGCTCGCCTCCTGGTACGACCAGCAGGGCCCGGCCGCCGAGGTGCTCCAGCTCGGTGAGCTGCCCGACCCCACCCCCGGCCCCGGTGAGGTGCGTGTCCGTGTCACCGTCTCCGGCGCCAGCCCCGGTGACACCAAGAAGCGGCGTGGCTGGACCGGCTCGGCCATGCCCTACCCGCGGGTGATCCCGCACAGCGACGCCGCCGGCATCGTCGACTCCGTCGGCGACGGTGTCGACGCGCGCCGCGTCGGGCAGCGGGTGTGGGTGTACGGCGCCCAGTCCTACCGCCCCTTCGGTACCGCAGCCCAGTACACCGTCGTTCCCGGCGACCTCGCCGTCCGGTTGCCCGACCACCTGTCCGACGACCTCGGCGCGAGCCTGGGCATCCCCGGCATCACCGCGCATCGCACCGTCTTCGCCGACGGCCCTGTCGACGGCAAGTTCGTGCTGGTCAACGGCGTCCTCGGCGGGGTCGGCTCACTGGCCGCCCAGCTCGCCCGCTGGGGCGGGGCCACGGTCATCGGCACCGTCCGGCGCGGCACCGACCTGGACCGGGTCGATCCCGCGGTGGTCTCCCACGCCGTGGCCCTCGACTCCGCTGACCCGGCCGCCGCGATCCGCACCCACGCACCCGACGGCGTGGACCGGATCATCGAGGTCGCTCTGTCCGACAACGTCGACCTGGACAACGCCGTCGCCGCGAACGGCGCGGTCATCGCCGCGTACGCCACCCGCGACGACCGCACCGAGATCCCGTTCTGGACGCTGCTGTTCAACAACGTCACCCTGCGCCTGCTCGGCAGCGACGACTTCCCCGCCGAGGCCAAACGCCAGGCCGCCCGCGACCTCACCGCCGCGGCCGCCGTCGGCGCCCTCACCGTCGATGTCGGCGCCCGCTTCCCGCTCGCCGGCATCGCCAAGGCCCACGACCGCATCGACGCCGGCGGCCGCGGCCGCGTCCTGATCGACATCCCCCAGGGATGACGGGCAGGTCTGGTCCCTGATGCCGGATGCGCATCCTGCCGTTGTACGACGAGGACGCACAGCAGACCGACCGCGAAATCCCAATCGTCCTGCTCACTCCTGAGCGGCGAGAGTATGGATTACGGTCATCAGCTGAAAAGCAGGTCCAGGAACTGCGGGCCCCACCAGTCGACGGGGCCGCGCAAGCGCTACAGCAGGACTTGCCGGGTACCGCCCTGCGCGCCCATCCGGTCCGTGGCAAACGTCGCGGCGCGGCCTTCCCCGTTAAGGTTCTCGGCCTTGTCGGCCAGATCCGTGCTCGCGCAAGCGTCAGGGGTGAGCCTGTTGGCCTTGCGGATGATCCGTTCGAAGACCCGGGCGGGAACGATGCGGCTCGCTACGCTGACGCGTCGGGCGGTCGGGCCGGCGGCGTAGCGCGGTTTCGGCCTGGTGTCGGTCGCGGCTGCGACGATCACCTTCGCGACGACGGCAGGATCGTCGCCGTCGTTGTTGATCGCCACCGCCACCTGGTCGGCGATGCGCCGCTGTTCGGCGTAGACCTGCAACGGGCGGTCGGGGGCGACGATGTTCGTATCGAAGGGTGTTGGTGCCGGCGGGCTCCACGAGCAGCACCCGGACCCCGTACATCGGTCTGACCCCGGTCATCGACCCGAACAACAAGGCCCCGACCCGCTCGCGGCTGTCCCACGTTGACCAGAACTAGCTCTTCGAGCCGATCACCGTCCCGGTCTGTCAGCGATGGCTGCACATCATTCGGGCATCGCTCGCATCAGAAGTAGAAGCGACCGGACGTTGAACGACAAGCTCAGCCGAAGCGGGCGATCGCGGTCATCGTCGGGCGCAGATTCCGTACCGCGGGCAGCCGCCGCAGCACCGGCACCAGCGCCCCGTGGTACAGCCCCCGCCCGCGCGGCGGCGGCAGCTCCCGCACCTCACGGATGCGCGGATGGGCGCCGCGGACCTTCGCCAGCTCGCCCGCGTCCATGCCCCACGGCATGGGCGGCGGCCGGTACCCCCGCGCGGTGCGCAGCTCGCCGCGCATCGTGCGCGCGCTGAACCAGCGGGGCACCGCGTCGAAGACCAGCGCCCCGCCCGGGAACCCCTCCGCGCACCCGGCGATCAGGTCCCGTACCTCGGTGGGCCGCAGATACATCAGCAGCCCCTGCGCGGTGATCAGCACCCCGCGGGAGGGATCGACCTCCTCCCGCCACGACAGGTCGAGCGCCGACCGGGCGAGGGTGCGCCGCCGCTCGTCGTCCGGCAGCAGGGCGCGCCGCACCGCGGCGGTCTCCGGCAGCTCGACGCACAGCCAGCGGGCCCGTCCGTTGTCCACCCGCCAGTACTGGGTCTCCAGCCCCTCGGCGAGCGCGACGACGGTGCCGTCCGGGTGGGCGGCGAGGAAGTCCCGTACGGCGTCGTCGAAGGTCCGCACCCGCAGCGCGTGCCCCTGCGCGAGCAGCGGAACCGGTGGCCCGAAGATCTCCTCGAAGGGGTAGTCGATGCGGTCGACCAGCTCCACGGCCTTGGGGTCCGCCAGCACCGGCCGTGGCCGCCGCGCCTCGTACGCGCGCATGTGGAGGTTCCACAGCAGGGTCTCCGGGACCCCGCTCAGCTCGACGCGCCACCTGTTGTCGTCCGCCATGCGGTCCATTGAACTCTCGCACACGTGTCCGGTCGACCGCACGGATACGTCAACGGCCCCGCTATGCTCGCCGCATCGTTCCCCGCGCGTACGGCCGGGGTCGGGGGAAGAGGCAGGGGAGACCGAGTGAGATCCGCCGAGGACGGACGGCTGATCGCCGAACGCTATCTGCTCCTGGACCGGCTCGGCCAGGGCGGCATGGGTACCGTCTGGCGAGCCCGGGACCGGGTGCTGGAGCGCGAGGTCGCCGTCAAGGAGTTACACGTCCACAGCGACGGCGACGAGCACAACAGACGGCTGCGCCGGGCGGTGCGGGAGGCGCGCACCGTCGCCCGGGTGCACCACCCCCATGTGATCGGGGTGCACGATCTGGTCGAGTACGACGACCGGTTGTGGATCACGATGGAGCTGATCGACGGCCCCTCCCTCGACCGTCACCTCGCGGCCACCGGCCCGCTGTCCCCGCAGCGCACCGCCGCCATCGGCCTCCAGCTGCTGAGCGCCCTCGAAGCCGTGCACGCCGTCGGGGCGCTGCACCGCGACATCAAGCCCGCCAACGTGCTGCTGCGCCCGGACGGCAACGCCGTCCTCACCGACTTCGGCATCGCCGCCCTGGAAGGCGACGACTCGCTCACTACGGCCGGTGAACTCCTCGGCTCCATCGGCTACATGGCCCCCGAGCAGCTGACCGCCGACGAGGTCGGCCCGCCGTCCGACCTGTGGGCGCTGGGCGCGACCCTGTCCGCCGTCGCCTCCGGGGTGGCGCCGTTCCAGCGCACCACCCAGGCCGCCGCGCTGCACGCCGTCACCTTCGCGGAACCCAACATCCCGGACCGGGTCGGCCCGCTGCGGCCCGTCGTCGAGGCGCTGCTCCACAAGTCCCCGGACCAGCGGCCCTCCGTGGCCGAAGTGCGCGAGGCGCTGCGGAGCGTCGCGGACGGTTCCGCCCCCGGCCCGGCCGTCCCGGCGCCCACCGGCGACGCGGGCATCCGCGCCACGACGGTACGGGTGCCCCAGTCCCTGGCGGAGGCCGCGACGCAGACGAGCATCCGCGCCCTGGGCCCGGAGCCGACCGTCGTCGGCGCCGAGCCGACCGTCGTGGACCGCATACTCGCCGCGGCGCCCCCGCGCCGCAGGGCGAGGTGGTGGTGGCCGGTGGCGGTGGGGCTGGTGTCCGCCCTGGCCGCCGGGGCCTTCCTGGTGGTGAAGGACGCGCCCCCGTTCGGCCCCGGGAGCGACGCGTCGGCCGCCCCGGTCACCACGACGACGAAGCTGAGCGTCCAGTCGGCCGAGGGCTGGCAGCGCGCGACGCGGACCCCGCTCCGCAAGGGCGATGCGGTGACGGTGCGCTATTCCACCGGCACCTGGACGATGGACTCCCGCTCCCAACCGGAGGTCGGCCCCCTCGGTTACACGGCCGCCGTCGACGAATCCCTGCGGGGCGGCTGGGGCTGCAAGGTCGACTCCGGATCCCGGTTCGGCACCCTCCTTGGCCGCTTCTCCGGCAACCCCAAGAGCCTGCCGAGCCACCGCGTGGGCCGCGAGTGGAAATTCCGGGCCGCCCGCTCGGGCACCCTGGAGCTGCGGATCAACGACGCCGACACCTGCCTGGACGACAACAAGGGCGCCCTGGAAGTGAGCGTGCTGCTCACTCGCTGAGGGGCCCCCTTGGCGTCCCTTCCCTGGTCACCGTCGTGTTAGCCGGAAGTTAGC
Organism: Streptomyces sp. NPDC019937; assembly: GCF_040631655.1. Lineage (NCBI taxonomy): Bacteria > Bacillati > Actinomycetota > Actinomycetes > Kitasatosporales > Streptomycetaceae > Streptomyces > Streptomyces sp. NPDC019937. The sequence goes on along the minus strand of NZ_JBEYAL010000033.1, from coordinate 13,591 downwards.
GGGGCGGCAGTGTTGCGGTAGTGGCCCCGGCGAGAGTTGTTGTCGTACCGAACGGACCACGACGCCGACCTCTCCGGGGGACCCGAAAATGCGCTCCAACACCACCGCCCGCACCGCCCGCCGTCGCACCCTCCGCGTCGCCGCCGCGGCCCTGACCGCGGCCGCTGCCCTGACCCTGACGGCCTGCAACGGCGCGGAGACCGGCGGCACGAAGTCCGCGGGCCGGGCCGACACGGCCCCAGCAGGGTCCGGCAGCTCCTCGGATTCCTCCGGCGGTGCGCAGGGTTCCGACGCCAAGGCCGAGGGAGGCTCGGAGTCGGGCGGCGGGCAGGGCGCCGCCGAAGGCAGCGGCAGGGCGCACGCGGGCGTCGAGCGGTGCCGCACCGAAAACCTGGAAGCCGCCTTCGCCACGGGCGAGGACGCGCTCCCGGACGCGGGCGCGGGCGGCGCGACGACCGCCACCATCGTCCTGATGAACAAGGGCACCAGCTCCTGCAAACTCAGCGGCTTCCCCGGCGTGGACCTGACCTCGATCAACGGCGGCGAGCGCTGGTCCCTGGCCCGCTCCTCGCAGAAGGGGAGCCCCGTGGAGGTGGAGGCCGGCCAGAGCACCGAGTTCACCCTCAACCTCGCCTTCACCAAGGAGGAAAAGGGCTTCTACCAGCCGGCCTGGGTCGAGGTCACCCCGCCCAACGAGACCGAGGCCCTCAAGATCGAGTGGCCCTGGGAGAACGACAGCCTCGTCGACCAGCGCGGCGCCACCCACCCCGGCACCTTCGTCAACCCCATCGGCTGACCAGCTCAGGTGGAGCGTCCTGCTGCTGATCGACCTGCCGGCCACCACCCGAATGGGTGCGCGCCTCGGGCGGGCGGCGCGCCTGACGTCGACGCTTGACCTTGCGATGTGCCCCTTCGTGGAGGTGAAGGTCATGCCGAAGTTCGTCGTGCTACTGAACTGGACCGAGCAGGGAGTCCGCGCCTACCGGGACACCCCGAAGCGCTACGACGCGTTCAAGGCGGCGCTGGACAAGCAAGGGGTGAAGCTCCTCGACTTCGTCTGGACCGTCGGCCCGTACGACGTCGTCTTCACCATCGAGGCACCCGACGACGAAACCGCCACCGCGGCATCCTTGCAGCTCAGCAGTTTGGGCAACGTCCGCACCACGACCCTGCGCGCCTTCGGCCGGGAGGAGATGGACGGCATCATCGCCAAGGCGGCGGCCTGACGAGGCGCGGCAGGCCCCCGCGGAGACGGGGGCCTGCCGACCGCTGCTGCCTACTTGCAGTAGATCGCGGGATTCGACTTGCGGACGGACGTCCCCGCTCCGGCCCGCTTGACGCTGGCGTAGCTCGAGTACTTACCGCAGGTGCCGACCTTGACGGTGACGCTCACGGACCCGGCCTGGGTGGTCGTGCACTTGTTGGCCACCTCGATGTCGGGGTAGTAGGGGTGGGCCACCAGGAGGGATACGCACAGTTTGGTGCCCGCGGGCTGCGGGCCGAGCATGGTCGCCTTGGCGGTGACCTTCCCGGATTTGTACGTGGGTGCCTTTGCGGTGAGCCAGTCGGCAGCGGATGCCGATTGAGTTCCCCCGAATACCGCGAGTGACGCGACGACGGCCACGCCGATGGTCTTGAACTTCACCATTGCTCCCCGTTTGAGCCTGATCGAAGTGATCGTGCTTGGCGGGAAAGCTAGCAGACGTCATGGGTGAAGTCAGGGTCCCGGCAAGGCAATTCCGCTTGGTCCTTGATGGTGGCGGTTGGGTGCCCAGGAGGGTACTGAAAGCGCAAAGGCATGACTTCGTCCGATATGGCGGGAGTCCGGCGTCCCCCTGGATTGGGTGGCGCAAACCCCTTGCGTCCGGCGAACAGGCGCGGGTAGAAAGTTCCGCGACCGCAAAGACAGGCTCAGCCTGTAAAAATGAAAAACGGGGGATTCTGAATGAGGAGCAAAGCCGGCTCCATCGCGGCCCTCGCCGCTGCCGTCATGGCCACAGGTGCCCTGCTCGCGCCCGCCGCCGCTGCCGCGGACGGCGACGTGAGCGTCAAGTACGTCTGCACCTCGAAGAATACGAGCACCACCGGGTACGCCAAGTGCGCCGACCTGGCGAAGCTCGACCGGTATCGAGCGAAGGTCACCTGCATCGACAGCCGGGGTGTGAAGGCCGTCTTCTACGGGCCGTGGAAGCCGGGAAAGAGCGGTGAGTGGTCCAAGCGCACGTGCCCCGGTACGCAGGGCGGTGCGGTGGGCGTCTACAAGGCGGGCTACCAGGTCGAACTCTTCTGAGCCACGACCGAACGCCCATCACCACCAGCTTTCGCACATCAGGGGACACCGGCATGAATCGAAAGAAGTCTTTCCTCACCATCGCCGGACTGGCCATGAGCGCCAGTCTCATCACGCCGAACGCCATGGCGAATGACGGCGGCGATGTCTCGACCCGCTCCGCCGACTGCAATGCGTGGGCGAGGGGCGGCACCACCGGCTATTCGTACTGCTCGGGCCTGGGCCACCTCGGCGCGCACCGGGTGAAAATCATCTGCGTGGACTCCCGCGGCGTGGAGGTCACCTTCTACGGCCCCTGGGTCTCGAACGGCAAGACCTCGAAGCGGAAGTGCCCCGGAACGCAGGGCGGCGCGGTGGGGATTCTCCGCGTCGGGTCGGATATCAGGGACTGACCGCCGAGCCCTGAAAGAACCCTGAAAGAGAGGGCGGCGTCACCGAATTCACCCGGTGACGCCGCTTTCGGCGTCCCGAAGGCCCGCCGTGCGCGTGATGTCGCTGTCAGGCCGGGGCCACGGCGCGGCCGGTCTGCGGCGAGATCATCCCGGCGCAGAGCCCGCGACTGGCCAGCCCCTGCGCGATCCGGGGGATCGCGGCGCGCGTGTTGGCGGGCCAATCGTGCATGAGGATGATCTGGCCGTTGGTGAGCCGGCCCGCGGCCTGCACGATCGCGTCCGTACTGGCGTTGTTCCAGTCCTGCGAGTCGACGTCCCAGATGATCTGGGTCAGGCCGTACTTGGCCGCGACCGACTTCACCGTCGCGTTGGTCTCCCCGTACGGCGGCCGGAACAGCTTCGGCGTGCCGCCGCCCGCGTTCGCGATGGCGGTTTGCGTCCGGGAGATCTCCGAGTCGATCTGCGCCTGACCGAGCTGGGTCAGATGCGGATGGGTGTAGCTGTGGTTGGCGACCCACATGCCCGCGGCGACCTGGGCCCGCACCTGGGACGGGTTGGCGGCGGCGTACTGACCCTCGTTGAACATCGTGGCCCGCAGCCCGTTCTGCTGGAGCACGCCGAGCAGGGCGGAGGTGCTGCCGGACGGACCGTCGTCGAAGGTGAGCCCGACGTACCCGGCGCAGGCCGCCGCCCCGGCCTGCGCCGGGGTGGCGGCGTGGACGCCGAGGGTGCCCGCGGCGGCGGTCGCGACGACGGCCAGCCTCACGACCAGGGAACGTGACGGGCGAGGCGTCCCGGTCCTCATCAGCCGCCGCCCACGGTGACGTTGGAGTTGCCGCTGCTCTGGTATCCCTCGGTCGCGAGGATCATGTAGTACTTGAAGTTGCCCAGCGGCATTCCGGCGCGGGCCCAGGCGTCGAAGTGGTTGCCGGTGGTGATCGTCCCGCCCGTCCGCTTCGACTGCCGCACGCTCCAGTACTGGTCGAAGGTGCGCGTGCCTTCGACGGACGGTGCGTTGTACCGCGTCGTCTTGTAGATGTCGTACGTCCCGCCGTCGCTGGTGACGGTGCCCTTGTACGTCCCCGTGGGCCGGTACGTGCCCCAGTTGTCGACGACGTAGTACTCCACCAGCGGGTTCGACGTCCACCCGTAGAGCGCCAGGTAGGCGTTGCCGGACGGGTTGAACGTGCCCGAGTACGTCACGCTCTTGCGGCCGCCGTTGCTCCAGCCCTTGCCCGCGACGAAGTTCCCGGTGTTGCGCCACGACGTGCTGTAGCTGCCACCGGAGGCCAGGTTCATGGAGACGGTGCCTTGCGAGTCCGTCCAGAACGAGTAGTAGTAGCCGTTGTTGGTGCCGGTCTGGTTCGTGGTGATGACCGTGTCGGCGTGCGCGGTGCCGGGCAGCGCCATCGCGGCCACGGTGACCAGCACCGTCGTACAGGCGCTGCTGACGAGCAGCCTGAACCGGCCGAGCGCGCGTAAGCGACCGCGCCTGCCGGTTGTCGGGTGTGCGTGAGCGGATGCGTGCTTCATGTGCGTGATTCCTCCTCGCCCTCATGAGGCCGGTGGGGAGACCATGCGGCGCTTGCCTCGCAGTTTTGAGCTGCCCACGTCAACAGTCAACAGTATTCCGGAAAGAATCACGAAAACTTCCGAAGGTTTACCGGTCGCCTCCTCGTCCTCAGGGAAGTGGGCTGGTCGTACGGCCACCCGTGACGCGCAGAAGGTCGAGCTTCGCCGCGTCGCCGCTCCCCGTCGCCGCCGTGTACGTCACCATGCGCAGGTCCGCGCCGGGGACGATGAGGACATCGCAGTCGAGCAGGATGTCGCCGACCTCCGGATGGCGGATCGTCTTCTGGTCGGTGGTGTGCTGGACGGCCGCGGTCTTCGTGGACCAGTGATGCGCGAAGGCGTCGGATACGGACCGCAGTTCGTTCACCAGACGATCGAGCTGGACGTCCCCGGGGTAGCGGGACACGGCGTCCTTGAGGTCGGCGACGATCGACACCTCGAAGGCGTCCTGCCCGCGCTCGGACTGGACGGGCAGCATCGCGGCGTGCGCGGCGCCGCGCGCGAACAGGGCGCGGGCGAGATTGCGTTCGGAGGGCGGGAGCACGGTGGGGTCGCCGTGCAGGGCGCACCACGTGGCGTTCCACCAGACCAGGGTCCAGTCGGCTGCGAACACCCCGATCGGTACGTCGCCCAGCCGCCCGGCGAGCCGTTGGATTCCGGCGGGCACATGGGTGCCGACCGTCCCGTCCTGCGGCGGCAGGAGCCCGGCGCTCCGGTACAGCTGGTCGCGCTCGGCGCGGGAGAGCTGGAGGGCGCGGGCGAGGGCGCCGACGACCTGGGCCGAGGGGTGCTTGGCGCGTCCCTGCTCCAGCCGCAGCACGTAGTCGACCGAGAGCCCGGCCAGCTGCGCCAACTCCTCACGGCGCAGCCCCGGCGCACGACGGTCTGCCGTCACGGCGAAACCCGCGTCGGCCGGGGAGAGCCGGTCGCGCCAGGCGCGCAGGAGTGTGGCGAAGTCGGAGCGCGAGGAACCCATGGGCTCATTCTCGCCACGCCGCGCAACATCAGCCTGGGTACTGCCGGTCCTAGTGACGGGCACGGCACTGGTCGACGGCGATGGTCGCGGCGAACGTGGGGACGGACAGGCGGAGCAACGAAAGGGCCTCCCGTGAAGCACACCATCGTGATGACCGGCGCGAGCCGCGGGATCGGCCGCGTCGCGGCGGAGCAGATCCTGCGCCGGTCGCCGGAAGCGCACCTCCTCGTCGTCAGCCGCGGCTCGTCCGCCGCACGGCTCGCCACGGGCGGGCGTACCGTCTCGTACGTCCCGGCGGACCTCGGCTCGCTACGGAGCGTCCGCTCGGCCGCCACCGAGATCCGCGCCCGGCTCGACGACGGCGAACTCCCGCCGCTGCGCGGCTTCGTGGGCAACGCGGGCGTGCAGTACACCAACGCGCTGACCGAGGGACCCGACGGGTTCGAGTCGACCTTCACGGTCAATGTCCTGGCAAACCACCTCTTCATCCGCCTGCTCCAGGACCGCATCCCCGCACCCGCCCGGATCGTGATCACCGTCAGCGACACCCACTTCGGCGACCTCAGGCACAACCTGGGCATGGTGCCCGGCCCGGACTGGAAGTCCCCGGACGTGCTGGCCCGTACCGGCGCCTTCCCCCGGCCGGACACCACCGCCGCCGGGCGCACCGCGTACTCGACGAGCAAGCTGGCCGCGATCTACCTCGTGCACGAGCACGCGCGCCGCCTCCCGGCCGGGATCGACGTCGTGGCCTACAACCCCGGATTCGTCCCCGGCACCGGCCTCGCCCGCAACGCGGACCCCGTCTCCCGCTTCGCGATGCGCCGCGTCCTGCCCGCGATGACCCTCACCCCGTTCGCCACCACCCGCGGCACCGCGGGCCGCCACCTCGCCGACGTCGTCCTCGGTACGACCCGGGCGCCGACCGGGTCGTACGTCGACCGCGGCCGTGAGGCCCGGTCGTCGGAGGAGTCGTACGACCCGCGGCGCGAAGGCGAACTCTGGGACGCCGCCGAACGGTTCACGGCGCCCCCGCCTTGACCCTGCCGCAGGGGCAACCCCGCAGCCTGACCGGCATGATGACGAAGGCGATCCACCACGACGGCGTCACGATCCCGGTCACCCGCGGCGGCCGGGGACGCCCGCTGGTCCTGTGCCCCGGACTGATCTCGACCCAGGCCGACCTGCACGAGCTGGCCGCGCTCCTCCGGCGCGACTACGACGTGGTCACCTTCGACCTCAGGGGCCACGGCCCCGCCTCGGCCTCCGACCGGTACTCGTTCGACGCGTTCCTGAGCGACCTCGTCGCCGTACTGACGGCGCTCGACCTGCCCACGGCGCCCCTGCTCGTCGGCTACTCGCTGGGCGCGGACCTGGCCGTGCACTACGCCTGCGAGCGCCCCGACGCCGTCGCCGGGCTCGTCCTCATCGACGGTGCGAACCCACTGCCCGAACCGTTCATCACCGATGCCGACCTGGCGGAATTCCGCTCACTGGCGGACGACCTCGCGCAACGGGTGGTGCTCACCGCCCACGACATCCACAACCTGAACCTGGAAATCGACGTGGTGCGGTCCGCGCTCCTCGACCGCTACCGGAAGATCGACCACCCCATCAGCCTGATCATGTCGGCCAACATCGCCGGCGACCGCACCGAGGGCCGTGCGCCACGCCACAACCAGCTCTGGCGCGCGGGCGTCGAACGTCTCGTACGCGCACGACCGCACACCTCCACGACCTGGCTCGACGCCGACCACCGCCTGGTCTTCACCCACGCCCCGCACATCGCGGAGATCATCCGTAACCTGCCGGGATGCTGACCATCGGCGAGCTGGCCTCGTACGCCGGAGTGACGGTGCGCGCGGTGCGGTACTACCACGCCAAGGGCCTGCTCCCGGAACCGGAACGGGACCACTCCGGCTACCGCAGGTACGACGCGGGCGCCGTGGTCGAGCTGATCAAGATCCGTACCCTCGCCGGGGCGGGGGTCCCGCTGGCGCGCGTACGCGAACTCCTCCAGGCCGGCGAAGCGGACTTCGCCGCAGCGGTCACGGACATCGACGAACGGCTGCGCGCGGAGATCCAGGAGCGCCAGCACCACCGCGACCAGCTCGCCCGCCTGGCCGCCGGGGACCACCTGGCACTGCCCCGGGAGGTGGTCGCCTACCTCGACCACCTCCGTGCTCTCGGCGTCGACGAGCGGATCGTCCAGGCCGAACGCGACGGCTGGATCCCCCTGGCCGCGCGCTCACCCGAACGCGTCCCGGAGTGGATGACCCGCAAGCGGGCGCAGATCGCCGACCCGCTGTTCATCGGCTTCTACCGCACCCTGAGCCAGGCCCTCGACCACACCGCCGACGATCCACGCCTGACCGGCCTGGCCGACGACCTGGCCGCCTACCTCACGCGACTGGCCGACGAGCGGGGCGAACACTACGTCGACGACGCCGACCTCGAACCCCCGCTCGTGGCGCTGATGGACACCCTGGCGTACGACACCGTGCCCCCGGCCCGCCGGCTGATCGAGCTGCTGAGGGAACGGGGCTGGACGGGCTGGACCAAGCTCAAGCGCGTCCGGGGCCGGTAGCGTTCCTCTCCTCCGGGGCCCTGCCCATCCGGCGCGGCAACCGGTCCTGGCGAGCCGCGTCGCGGCGGAGAGGAGCCACGGGCGGCGCGAAGACCGATGGGTCGTCTCGGCCGCGGTGGGAGTCTCGGGCAGCCCGGCGTAGATCGCCACCAGGTCGGGGCGCAGGCGGTCGTCCATGCCGAAGGCGCGTGCGAGATTCCGCAGTCCCGTGTAGCCGAGGTTGCCCCGGGTCATGTGATGGACCAGGTCGCGTACGTTCCACTCCGTGCAGGGCGTCGGCCAGGCCCACTGCTCGGCCCGCACGGTCCGCAACCGCCGCTCGAACTCGGCGCCGGCCAGCAGATACCGCTCGACGAGCGCTTCGGAAGAATCGTTCACGTCCAACAGGCCGGCCCCCTGCCCCGCCCTGTCCGGCGGCTGTCGGACGCCGCGCTACGACGGGGAAGGGCCGCTCGCTCGGGCAGCGCGACGCGCCCCGCCGCGATGAGTTCCGGCCGGGCCGCGAGTCTCTTCTGGTGACCGCCGTAGAACGTCGTACGACGCTGCCCGGCACGAGACACCACGGAGGACACCATGACGACCGCACCGGACGACCCGACCACCCCACTGCCCGGCCGCCCGCCCGTGGTCGACCTGGCCACCTGGCAGATCGCCCGCGACGAGCTGCTGGCCCGCGAGAAGGCCCACACCCGCGAGGGCGACGCCATCGCCGCGGCCCGCCGCCGGCTGCCGATGGTGGAGTTCGACGGGACGGTCGAGGTCGTCGGACCCGACGGCCCGGTCCCGTTCCTGAACCTGTTCCAGGGCCGCGACGAGCTCGTGGTCTACAAGCACATGTGGTACGACGACGCGCCGCACCAGGGGCAGTGCGAGGGCTGCACCACCACGGCCTGGCACCTGAAGGACGCCGCCTACCTGGACGCCCGCGGCGTCTCGTTCGCCATCCTGACCACGGGCCGGTGGGACGAAGTGGCCCCCTACGTCGCGTTCATGGGCTACACCCAGCCCTGGTACTCGGCGCGCGACGTGGACGCGCCGGTCGGCGGCGCCATGGGTCACCTCACCTGCTTCCTGCGCGACGGCAACCGCGCGTTCCTCACCTACTCCACGACGGGCCGTGGCAACGAGCGGGTCAACGGGTCCTTGGGCCTGCTCGACATGACGCCCTCCGGCCGCGGCGAGGCGTGGGAGGACACCCCCGAGGGCCGGCCCGAGGGACGCGGCCCGTGCTGGTCCTGGCGCTCGGACGCGAACGGGAACGCCACCTGGGGCCCGACCAGCCGCCCCGTGCCACAGTGGACCCGCCCCGGCGCGACCCCCGTGGAGACCCTCGGCCGCCACGGCCACCACCACTGACGCCCCTTCGCCGACGCGTCGGCCAAGGCGCGCGGGCGCGGAGGGTGACTGTGGCAGACCGGCCCCGGAACGACTCCCGAAGTCGCTCCGCAATGACTCCCTCGGCTCTGGTCCAACTGCGTGCTGCCGCCACACCAGGTGACGGCCGAGACTTGGGTCAGGGATCCTGCAAGGGGTCGTTGATACCGCTTCTGGTGCTGTGTGCCCTGGCTCAAAGCTTGGTCCGCGGTGTTACAGAGCGATCAGACCGGCTGTCGTCTCCTTGAAGCCGCAGGCATCGAAATAGAAGGAACGCAGGTGCTCCTCGAAGTCGACGTGGAGCCATCCGCACCTCGCCGCACGGGCTTCGCGGGCCGCGGTTGCGACCAGCGCGGCGCCGACGCCGCTCGCCCGACGATCTTGTGCGACCACCGTGTCCAGGATGAAGGCGTGATTCCCTCCGTCCCAGACAACGTTGACGAAGCCGATCAGAGAACCGTCTTCCCATGCGCAGACCCAGCCGAGACTGTGGTGCTCAAGTCGTTCCCGCCAGTCAGTCTGAGTGGGCGGGTGGCCGAAGCCGTCAGCGTGGAGCGCGTTGAGGGCGGCGTTGTCGAAGCCGCCCCGCCACTCGTACTTGACCGTCACTTCTCGATCGTAATATCCGTGCCAAGTCCAGCGATCGGATTATGGAGCGAGGAGGACTCCCTTGCGAAGGAGTTCGAATCCAGCGCCGATGCTGGGCCACGATTCCGCGACGCTGATCCTGGACACCTACGGGCACTTCCTCCCGGACCGGCTGGACGGGGCCTCGAAGAAGATGCGCAAGCGCCGCTCCAAGCAACTGGTCAAGGCGGAGAGGCATGCCCGCAAGGCTGCCGAGGCCGTGGCCGTCCTGGAGGATCCCGCGGCGTGATGTGTGCCTCATACGTGCTGTGTATGACAGCAGGGCTTCGGCGGCGCGGCGGAACGCCCCCTGCTTTCGGGCTGCTAGGGCAGGTCGCGGCGGACCAAGGCCTGAGCGAATGGTTCTCCGGTGGCCCGGGCGTGGGCCATCCGCTCGCGCACCTCGCTGAGGGTGCGTGGGCGGTAGCCGGGGCCGCCGCAGCAGCTCTTGTGGAAGCGCACACCGGCGTGCAGCAGCACGGAGAGGGTGCGCCAGGCGGCGGTGTCCCGCCTCTTGGGTGCCGCGAAGGCGGAGCCGACGTGGATCAGTGGTTCGGCGCAGCGTGGACAGACCCGGTCGTGGTCGTGGTAGCCGGGGTAGGGCTGCTTGTACGAGGCCCGGCAGGGCAGGCACACGTACGAGGTCTTTCCATGGGCCATGCGGGAAGGGTAGAGCCGCCCCAGGGTCGGGCTCGACAGGTTTCCGGCATGCTGCGGAGGCACTTCAGCAAGGGTGGGCCGGCGACGCCGACCGTACTTGCTTCTCTGCGCGGCCGCGGAGTTCTGCGTCGATGGCGTCAGCAGCATCCCCGGCGGCCGCGGTGACCGGTGCAATATCGGCTGGGCGTTCGCAGGACAGCGGGTCACCCTGCGGCTGGACGGCACGGTGATGCAGGTCCTGGACGAGCAGCGCGTCTTGCTGGCCGCGCTGCCCTGCCCCCTGTCGGCCACGGCCTGCGGCCGCTTGCGCGGAGCACGCCCAGCGGGCCCACCCCCGGCCATTCCGCCGCCCGCCCCGCAGATCGCCGAGCGGACCGTCACCAGCAACGGCGGCTTCACCCTCGCAGGCCAGCGCGTCCAGATCGGCCGATCCTGGGCCCGTCAGGTCGTCACCGCCCACCTCGACGAGACCGTCATCCGGGTCTTCCACGGCAACGACCTGATCACCACCGTCCCCCGCACCACTGCCAAGGAGGTGGTCGTCCGCAAATCCGGAGAGTACAACCGACGGAAGATTGTCTAGGACAGACGTCAAGCATCACCCGACGCCAAACCGTCAACCATCACCCGAGACCCGACAGCTCGCGCTTGGCGCTGTGCGCCCCTCGGCCACGGGAGGGGTTTCGTCGGTGTCAAGGAAGCGCGCTGGCTCCTACGGGAACGGGGCTGTTCAGCCGTCCCCGCCGGGTAGGCCGCGGGTACCGTTCTGGGTGTCTAGGCCAGAACGGAGTTCAGCATGCCGCAGAGCATTGAGGAACACACCGGCGCACGGATCGCCCGCACTCGTCGCGAGCGTGGTCTGACTCAGCAAGGTCTGGCGATGCGTGCCAATGTCTCGAAGTCCCTGCTGTCCAAGGTGGAGTGCGGTCAGAGGCCCGCCTCGCCATCACTGATCGCTGCCTGCGCTCGCGCGCTCAGCGTCACTACCTCGGATCTTCTCGGTCAGCCCTACACCCAGGAACTCCGGCGGGAGCGGCTTGATGAGGTGATACAGCCCATCCGGGTCAGCATGGAGAACTGGGACATCCCCCTCGACTGGCAGGTGTCGGCCCGTCCCGTCGCGCTGATCCGGGCCGATATGGAGAAGGTCCTGGTCCAGCGGCGGCAGGCCGAGTATCTGCCGATGGCCGTCGACCTTCCGGCACTCATCGACGAGTGTGTGCAGGCCATCCACACCACCAGCGGTGAGGAGCAGCGGCAGGGGCACGAGTGTCTGGCGTGGGCGTTTCGGTGTGTGTTCACGCTGGCGTGGTCCTTCGGGTACGTGGACCTGGCCACGATCGCCCTGCAACGGCTGGCGTGGGCGGCGCCGCGGGCCGACGAGCCGGGGCTGGCCGCCATGTACGGCTATCTGCGCGCCCAGACCACGCTCTCATCCAGCCGGTACGACTTGGGGATGCGGGTGGTGGACGGCACGTTGCGGGATATGGCCGGGCAGGACTCCCGGAACGCGACGGGGCTGGCCGCGATGACCGGTGTGCTTCAGCTGCGAGCGGCGGTGATCGCCGGGCGGATGGGGGACGCCGACGCAGTGGACGCTCGGGTGTCCGAGGCCCGCGCGCTCGCGGAGCGGACCGGGGAGACCCCGGCCTACGGGGTGGGGTGGGGACCGACGAACGTGGGCGTCCACGCTGTCGCGATCGCCTGCGATCTGGACGAGTACGGACAGGCTGTCCAGCTGGCGCAAGACGTTCGGTTCCCCAAGGGGTGGGATCGGGCGCGGGCCGGACATCACTGGTTGGACCTGGGCAGGGCCAACGTATGGACGGAGGATTCGGAGGAGGCGCTGCGCTGTCTCCAGCGGGCTCGCCGTACGGCCCCTCAGCAGACGCGCTATCACCCCACCGTGCGGGAAGCCGTGGTGACGCTACGGTCGCGCGATCGGTCGCGCAGCAGTGAGCTTGCCGAGTTCGCGCAATGGATCGGCCTGTAGCACGTGCCGTTGCTGTCGAGTTGCACTCTTCTGTGCAACTCGGTGCGGGGCCAGATCGACACGATGTAACGGTCAGTGATCCGCACGTTGCATGGAGTCGACCATGACCACCAGAGCCGAACAGTGGACACCGCCGAACGGGCCCGAGCCCGAAGCCTTACCGACAGGCCAATGGTGGGACGCCGTCCGGGCTGCGGAGGATGTCGGCGAACGCGCCCTCGATGTCCTCGGCGATCAGTCCGGCGCCGTCATCAAAGACCGCTGCAACACCCTCTACTGGCTCATCGCACCCGGCGCGGCTACGTCCTGGAACCTGTGGGGAGTCACCGTCCTCACCGAAACCGAAGGCGTCACCACCTACCTCGGCGTGCCCCCGGCCAATCGGCTGACCCGGCCCGGTTCGTACTGGCGCATCCCGTTCACCCGAGGCCGGTACCTCACCGACCCGCACCTGCTGTACAAGGCACTGGTCAGCGTCCTGCTCGCCGAGCCCGGCGACGGCCAGGAGAGCGACCGGTGATGCCTCAGGTCTGCGCCCGCTGCCAGGCAACCACCAGCCAGCCCGTCGTGGTCGCCGTCGAGCACGGCGCCAGCGTCGGAGGCCGCACCCTCTACGCCTGCCCCCGCTGCGCGCCCACCTTCCCCAAGCAGTGCGACCCCTTCCCTATCAGGCGGCAGCGATGACGGCCCGCCAGCAGCTTGCCGCGGCCGTGGATGACCTCGACCCGGCCACGCTCAGCCACGAACAACTCCAGGGCTGGAACTGCGTACTCTGCGGCACCCACCTCACCGTCGACCAGCCCATGGGCACCGTCACCGTGGATCACGAGATGACTCGGATGACGTGCGAGGTGTGGGCGTGCGACCCCGCCTGCGGCGTACGCCCTGCCCCGTCCGAGTCGACGCCCTGGGGCCGGTTCCTCGACCACGCCGTGGGTTGTACCGACTGCCGGGCGGGTCAGCGATGTGCCGCCGGGGACGGGTTGCACCACGCGGTGCGGGAGGCCGTCGCCGCCGCGACCCCGCGACTAGGGGGTGTCGTGTGGATCATGCCGGGCTCCCGACGCCCGGCACGGCACCTCGCGGCCCCGCGCTCGTCGCACGCAGCGCCGCTGCGCTC
>NZ_JBEYAL010000032.1:0-116536 GCF_040631655.1 Streptomyces sp. NPDC019937 | reverse complement strand
CGCCCGCTGGGCATCAGTCAGTGACAACGGCGGAATCTTCGGACCCGGACGACTCATACCGAACCAACGACAAACCTCCGACTCAGGTCACTAGCGCCTGCGGCGGTGGAGGGCCACGGCGGCGGCCGTGCCGCCCGCCACCGCGCCGACACCGGCCGCGGCCGGGATGCCGATGCGGGCCGCCTTGCGGCCGGTGCGGTAGTCGCGCAGCCGCCAGCCCCGCTCGCGGGCGTGTTTGCGCAGCTGCCCGTCGGGGTTCACGGCGTACGGGTGGCCGACGATCGACAGCATGGGGATGTCGTTGGAGGAGTCGCTGTACGCCGCGCAGCGGCTCAGGTCCAGCCCCTCGGCCGCCGCCAGCGCCCGTACGGCCTCCGCCTTCGCGGGGCCGTGCAGCGGTTCGCCGACCAGTTTGCCGGTGTACACGCCGCCGACGGACTCGGCCACCGTCCCCAGGGCCCCGGTCAGTCCGAGCCGCCGGGCGATGATCGTGGCGGTCTCGACGGGGGCCGCGGTCACCAGCCACACCCGCTGCCCGGCGTCCAGGTGGGCCTGGGCGAGGGCGCGGGTGCCGGGCCAGATGCGGTCGGCCATGTACTCGTCGTAGATCTCCTCGCCGATCGACATCAGCTCGGCGACCCGGTGGCCCTTGACGATCGACAGCGCGCTGCTGCGCACGTCCTCCATGTGGGCCGGGTCCTCGACCCCGGCCATCCGGAACCACGTCTGCTGCCAGGCGAAGCGGGCCAGTTCGCGTTTGCGGAAGAAATGCCGCTTGTAGAGGCCGCGGCCGAAGTGGAAGAGCGCGGCGCCCTGCATGACCGTGTTGTCCAGGTCGAAGAAGGCGGCCGCCTGCTCGTCCCCGACCACGGGGAACTCCGGCTCGGCGGCGGTCTGTGGCGGGGGAGTCTCGGCCGACGACTTGCGTGCCGCCTCGGCCGATGCCTCTCCGGCGAGGACGCTCCGCTCCGTGGCGGATTGTCGACGTCGGGTGAACCATCCCAGTGCGGCCATGGAGCGAGCATAGCCACGCCCGCGGTGCTTCCCGTTACGCCCGGGTGTCGCGCGGATTCAGGTTACGCGAAAGGGGGCCGGGCGCGGACGGCCGAGAGCGGCCGGTGGCCGACGTCAGCCGCCGAGGGCGGCGCGCAGCCGCTTCGGGTCGACCCGCCAGAAGTCGTGCTGGGCGCCGTCGACGAGGATCACCGGGATCTGCTCCCAGTACGCGCGGTACAGCTCCTCGTCCTGGGTGATGTCCTTCTTCTCCCAGGGGGTGCCCAGCTCGCCGCAGATCTTCTCGATCACGGCCTCGGCGTCCTCGCAGAGGTGACAGTCGGGCTTGCCGATCAGTGTCACCGTGCGCTCGCTGGGCTTCTTGCGGGGGCTACGGCGCAACAGCGGACTCATGGCCCCATTGTGCGCCCCGTCTCCTGTGCGCCTCGTCCCAGGCTCTCCCGGTGAGTTCGGCGGCGGGCGCCGGGCCGGTTTACGATCGTGGGCGATTTGTTGCTGTCCGGGGGGAAAGCGGTGAGGAGTGAGGGCCCGTGCTCCCCTCGGCGTCCCAGTGGTGCGCGCGCTTCCATGGGGAACGGTGCGACGCTGGTGGTGGTTCCGTGGCCAGGTCGAAAAGGTGCGTGACACCGGTCACTTTGCTCGGACAAAGCGGACACCATCTTTGTGCACGCGTTCACAAAGACATAGCCTGGCGTCGATGGGGCGGCCTCACGCCATTCGGCCGCCCGCAGCCCCGCTCTACCCGCAGGAGCACCGTGGCAACTGGCCGAACTCACCGACCGGCGACCCGAAGCCGAGGAATCCCCGAGGCCACCGTCGCCCGGCTACCGCTGTATCTGCGCGCCCTGACCGCGCTCTCCGAGCGTTCGGTGCCCACGGTGTCCTCAGAGGAACTCGCGACCGCCGCCGGGGTCAATTCGGCCAAGCTGCGCAAGGACTTCTCGTACCTCGGCTCGTACGGCACCCGGGGTGTCGGCTACGACGTGGAGTACCTCGTCTATCAGATCTCGCGGGAGCTCGGCCTCACCCAGGACTGGCCGGTCGTGATCGTCGGTATCGGCAACCTCGGCGCCGCGCTCGCCAACTACGGCGGCTTCGCCTCCCGTGGCTTCCGGGTCGCCGCGCTGATCGACGCCGATCCGGCGATGGCCGGGAAGCCGGTCGCGGGGATCGCGGTGCAGCACACCGACGAGCTCGAGAAGATCATCGACGACAACGGGGTCTCGATCGGCGTCATCGCCACCCCGGCCGGTGCCGCCCAGCAGGTCTGTGACCGCCTCGTCGCGGCCGGGATCACCTCGATCCTGAACTTCGCGCCCACCGTGCTGTCCGTTCCGGAGGGTGTGGACGTCCGTAAGGTCGACCTCTCGATCGAGCTGCAGATCCTCGCCTTCCATGAGCAGCGCAAGGCGGGCGAGGAGGCCACCCCGCCCGAGCGGGAGACGGCCGGAACCGGTGAGCCGGGTGTCGCCACGACGCCCAAGCGGCCCTCCGCCGCCACGGACCGCCCCGCCGCCGGTGCGTCCGGCGACGGCAGCCGGCAGGGACCTGACGGGGATGTGCCCGCCGTGATGCCGGCATGAGTCTCCTCGTCGTCGGAATGAGTCACCGCAGCGCGCCCGTGAGCGTGCTGGAGCGCGCCGCCCTGGTGGGGGACGGGCAGGCGAAGCTGCTGCAGGACACGCTCGCCGCCGATCCGGCCACCGAGGCCGCGGTGCTGGCCACCTGCAACCGGATCGAGCTGTACGCCGATGTGGACAAGTTCCACGCCGGAGTGGCCGAACTGTCCACCCTGATCGCCCAGCACACCGGTGTCGGCCTGGACGAGCTGACCCCGTACCTCTACGTCCACTACGAGGACCGGGCCGTCCACCACCTCTTCTCGGTGGCCTGCGGGCTGGACTCGATGGTCGTCGGAGAGGGCCAGATCCTCGGCCAGATCAAGGACGCGCTCGCGCTCGGCCAGGAGCTGCACACCGCGGGCCGGATGCTGAACGACCTGTTCCAGCAGGCGCTGCGGGTCGGCAAGCGGGCGCACAGCGAGACCGGGATCGACAAGGCCGGGCAGTCGCTGGTGACCTTCGGCCTGGAGCAGCTGGCCGGGGGCGAGCCGGTGGCGGCGTGGGCGGCCGGGAAGCGTGCGCTGGTGATCGGCGCCGGATCGATGTCCTCGCTGGCCGCGACGACCCTGGCGCGCGCCGGTGTGGCAGAACTGGTGATCGCCAACAGGACGTTGGAGCGGGCCCTGCGGCTCGCCGAGTCGCTCGCGGGTCAGCACGCCGGGCTGGGCGCTGACGTCGCCGTCGCCGACCGGGCGGCCGACGCCGCGCGCGAGGCCGCCCCGGAGCGGCGGCCCGGGCTGATCGCCCGCGCCGTGCCGCGTGACCGGGTCGGGGGCGAGCTGCCGCACGCCGACATCGTCGTCTCCTGTACGGGCGCGACCGGCCTGGTACTGACCGAGGAGGATCTGCGCACCGCCCTCAGCCAGCGGGCGGGCTGCCCCTCCGGCGGGCGCGACGCCACCGTCTCGCTGCTGGATCTGGCGATGCCGCGCGACATAGACGCGGCGGCGCACCGGATCGAGGGGCTGCGGCTGGTCGACATCGAGTCCCTCGCCGAGGCGGCCGCCACCCCTGACGACGACTCGGGCCCCTCCGCGGGCGCGCTGGCCGCCGATGTCGACACGGTCCGCGGAATCGTCTCCGCCGAGGTGTCCGCCTTCGGGGCGGCCCAGCGCGCCGCGCACATCACGCCGACGGTGGTCGCGCTGCGTACCATGGCGGCAGATGTCGTCGCGAGTGAGATCGCCCGGCTCGACGGACGCCTGCCCGATCTGGACGACAAGCAGCGCTCGGAGATCACCCAGACCGTGCGCCGGGTCGTCGACAAGCTGCTGCACGCGCCCACCGTGCGGGTCAAGGAGCTGGCGAGCACCCCGGGCGGCGCGGGATACGCGGACGCGCTGCGCGAGCTCTTCGACCTCGACCCCCAGGCGGTTGCCGCCGTCAGCCGGGCCGACACCAGCGGCTCGGGCCCGGCGGCCGCCGCCGAACCGAACGACCCGAAGGGAGGCCGGGCATGACCGCCCCCGCCACCCCGCTGCGGCTGGGGACCCGCCGCAGCGCGCTCGCCAAGGCCCAGTCCGGCCTGATAGCCGCCGCGGTGCGCGAGCTGACCGGCCGCCCCGTCGAGCTGGTCGAGATCACGACGTACGGGGACGTCTCGCGCGAGCACCTGGCGCAGATCGGCGGCACCGGCGTCTTCGTCTCGGCGCTGCGCGAGGCGCTGCTGGGCGGCGAGATCGACTTCGCCGTCCACTCGCTGAAGGACCTGCCGACCGCCGAGCCCGAGGGTCTGACGCCGGCCGCGATACCGCGGCGCGAGGACCCGCGGGACGCGCTCATCGCGCGCGACGGCCTCACCTTCAAACAGCTGCCGCCCGGCGCCCGGATAGGTACCGGATCGCCGCGCCGCGCCGCGCAGCTGAACGCCTGGGCGCGCTCGTTCGGGCTCGATGTCGAGACGGTGCCGATCCGCGGCAACGTCGGCACCCGGATCGGCTACGTCCGCTCCGGTGAACTGGACGCCGTGGTGCTCGCCGCCGCCGGGCTGATCCGCCTCGGGCGGATCGGCGAGGCGACCGAGCTCCTCGACGCCGACCATGTTTTGCCCGCCCCCGGCCAGGGGGCCCTGGCAGTCGAATGTGCCGCGGCCGACGCGGAGATGACTGCCCTGCTCGCCGGACTCGACGACCCGCACACGCGGGCCGCCGTGACCGCCGAGCGTTCCCTGCTCGCCGCCCTGGAGGCCGGCTGCAGCGCACCTGTGGGGGCGCTGGCCGACCTGTTGGGCGACGGTCAGGTTGTCACCGAAATGCGCCTGCGCGGCGTCGTCGGCACGACCGACGGCTCGACGCTGGTGCAGCTGTCCACCACCGGTCCCGTACCCGCGTCGCCCGACAAGGCCGCGGACCTCGGTCGCGAACTCGCCACCGAGATGCTTGCCAAGGGTGCGGCCGGTCTTATGGGGGAGCGAGCACTTTGAACCCCAACGCCCCTAATCACCCCGGCTGCGGGCACGTCACCTTCCTCGGTGCCGGCCCAGGAGATCCGGGCCTACTGACGCTGCGTGCCGTGGAGGCACTGGCCGCCGCGGACGTGCTGATCGCCGACCCGCAGGTGCTCGACGTGGTGCGTACGCACGTCAGGCCGGGCGTGGCCGCGGAGGCTCAAGGCACGCCGGGGCAGGCCCCTGATGCGTCGTCAGGAACCGCCGAGGTCCCGGTACTCCGGGACAGCACCAATCTTGTCATGGCGGCCGCGCGCGGCGGCAAGCGGGTCGTCCGCGCGGTCGCGGGCGATCCCGGCCTCGACGGGAACGCCGCCGACGAGATGCTCGCGTGCGCCGCCGAGGGCATCGTCTTCGAGGTGGTCCCCGGTGTCGCGTCCGCGGTGGGCGTGCCCGCCTACGCGGGTGTGCCGCTGCGGGACTCCCAGGGCGCCGACGTGCGCTTCGTGGACGCCCGCAGCGCCGATGAGCGCTGCTGGAGCGAGGTCGGCTCGTCCGACGCGACGGCCGTCGTCTCCGCCACCCTGGAGACGGTCGCGGCCGCCGCGGGCGAGCTGGTGTCCGCGGGCCGCAAGCCGGACACCCCGCTGACGGTCACCGTCGCCGGTACGACCACCCGGCAGCGCACCTGGACGGCGACGCTCGGCACGATCGCGCAGGTGCTGAAGTCCGCGAAGGTGCTGCCGTCGCCGCAGGGCTCGCAGCCCGTGATAGCGGTCGTCGGCGAGAGCGGCGCGGCCGAGCGGCGCGATCAGCTGTCCTGGTTCGAGTCCAAGCCGCTGTTCGGCTGGAAGGTCCTGGTGCCGCGCACCAAGGAGCAGGCCGCCTCGCTCTCGGACCAGCTGCGCAGCTACGGCGCGGTGCCCAGCGAGGTGCCGACGATCGCCGTCGAGCCGCCGCGTACTCCGCAGCAGATGGAGCGCGCGGTCAAGGGCCTGGTCACCGGTCGCTACGAGTGGATCGCCTTCACCTCGGTCAACGCGGTCAAGGCGGTGCGCGAGAAGTTCGAGGAGTACGGGCTCGACGCCCGCGCGTTCGCCGGGATCAAGGTCGCGGCGGTGGGCGAGCAGACCGCCAAGTCGCTGATCGAATTCGGTGTGAAGCCGGATCTGGTGCCCAGCGGTGAGCAGTCCGCGGCCGGGCTGCTGGAGGACTGGCCGCCGTACGACCCGGTCTTCGACCCGATCGACCGGGTGTTCCTGCCGCGTGCCGACATCGCCACCGAGACCCTGGTCGCCGGGCTGATCGAGCTGGGCTGGGAGGTCGACGACGTCACCGCGTACCGCACCGTGCGCGCCTCGCCGCCGCCGGCCGAGACCCGTGAGGCGATCAAGGGCGGCGGGTTCGACGCGGTGCTGTTCACCTCGTCGTCCACCGTGCGGAACCTCGTCGGCATCGCGGGCAAGCCGCACAACGTCACTGTCATCGCCTGTATCGGCCCGGCCACCGCGAAGACCGCGGAGGAGCACGGCCTGCGGGTGGACGTGCTGTCGCCCGAGCCCTCGGTGCTCAAGCTGGCCGAGGCGCTCGCGGACTTCGGCGCGGCGCGGCGCCAGGCCGCGGTCGAGGCCGGGGACCCGGTCACCCGCCCGAGTGAGCGACGGCCCGGATCGCGAAGGAGGGCACGCTCGTGAGCACGAGGTACGGCAGCTTCCCGGACGCCCGGCCGCGCCGGCTGCGCACCACGCCGGCGATGCGGCGCATGGTCGCCGAGACCCGGCTGCACCCGGCCGAGCTGATCCTGCCCGCGTTCGTGCGGGAGGGCGTGAGCGAGCCGGTGCCGCTGCAGTCGATGCCGGGCGTCCTCCAGCACACCCGGGACTCCCTGCGGAAGGCCGCGGCCGAGGCGGTCGCGGCGGGCATCGGCGGGATCATGCTGTTCGGGGTGCCGGAGGACGCCAAGAAGGACGCCGTCGGCACCCCCGGCACCGACCCGGACGGCATTCTCCAGGTCGCCATCCGGGACGTGCGCGCCGAGGTCGGCGACGACCTGGTGATCATGTCCGACCTGTGCCTGGACGAGCACACCGACCACGGCCACTGCGGCGTCCTGGACGCCGAGGGCCGGATCGACAACGACGCCACCCTGGAGCGCTACGCCGAGATGGCCCGCGCCCAGGCCGACGCGGGCGTCCACACGGTCGGCCCGAGCGGCATGATGGACGGCCAGGTCGGCGTGATCCGCGAGGCCCTGGACGGTGCCGGGTACCAGGACGTGTCGATCCTCGCCTACACCGCCAAGTACGCCTCCGCCTTCTACGGCCCGTTCCGCGAGGCGGTCGGCTCGTCGCTGAAGGGCGACCGCAAGACGTACCAGCAGGACCCGCCGAATGCCCGCGAGTCCCTGCGCGAGCTGGAGCTGGACCTGGCCGAGGGCGCCGACATGGTCATGGTGAAGCCCGCGCTGCCGTACCTGGACATCCTGCGGCGGATCGCGGACGCGGTGGACGTGCCGGTGGCCGCGTACCAGATCTCCGGCGAGTACGCGATGGTCGAGTCGGCCGCCGCCAACGGCTGGATCGACCGCGACCGCGCCATCATGGAGACCCTGACCTCCATCCGCCGCGCGGGCGCGGGGATGATCCTCACCTACTGGGCAACGGAGGTCGCGCAGCGGCTGAACCGCGGCGAGTAGTTCACCGAGCACAGCGGGACGGGCCGGATCCACGCGGATCCGGCCCGTCCGCGTGCGCGCATCCGGCTCATGCCGGTGAGCCCGGCCCGTCCGTGGGGCGCGGGGCGCGGCCTGCGGCGAAGGTGACGACGAGGTCGGCGGTGTCGCGGCCCGGGGTGACGCGGCGGGCGTTGGCCTCGTCGGAGGTGAGGACCCAGCGTTGGGCCTCGGCGGGGGCCTTGCCGAAGCGCTCGTGGCGGTCGATCAGCCGCCGTACCCGCTCCTCGCTGTCCAGCTCGACCCACCAGGTCTCGTCCAACAGGTCGCGGACCGGGCGCCAGGGCGCGTCGTCCAGCAGCAGGTAATTGCCCTCGGTGACGACGAGCGGGACCTCGGGAGCCACCGGGATGGAGCCCGCGATGGGCTGCTCCAGTTCGCGTTCGAAGCCCGGCGCGTACACCGGCTCGCCGGGGCGCGGGTCCGTGAGGCGCCGCAGCAGGGCGGTGTACCCGTACGGGTCGAACGTCTCCGGGGCGCCCTTGCGGTCCAGCAGGCCGAGGCGGCGCAGCTCGACGTCGGCGAGGTGGAAGCCGTCCATCGGGACCAGGACCGCGCGGTCGGGGCCGAGGGCGTCGACCAGGTACGCGGCGAGGGTGGTCTTGCCGGCCCCGGGCGGTCCGGCGATGCCGAGCAGCCGGCGGTGGCCTGAGTCGGCCAGGCGCCGGGCGCGCTCGAGGAGCTGCTCAGGAGTCATGGCGGGCGCTTTCGGGGAGTCCGGTCGGGGCGGGGTCGGTCCGCCGTGTGAGCGTACGCGGCCGTCGGCGGCGGTGGGCGAGCGGCCACCGCCGGACCGGGCTCCCCGCCGCCGCTCAGCGGGCGGCCGTCCAGGAGTGGGCCACGTCCAGGATCACCTTGCCGTCCGACTGGAAGACCCGGAACGGCAGCCGCGCCCGCACCCCGAGGCCGATCTGGGTGTCGCCCTCGAAGCTGGCGGCGTAGCGGGTGTCCCGGAAGGTCCGGTAGCCGGTGACGTCCACGCCCGGCAGCTGCTGCCGGGCCTTGCCCGGGTACGTGCTCCGGCCCGCCTCGTAGTCGTAGCTGGGCGCGCCCACCCGGATGTCGAGGATCGCCCCGCCGTTCACCGGGATCGGCTCCCCGGAGCCGTCCTGGTGCAGCGCGTCGACGTACCGCACGTCGAAGCGCACCCGGTCGGTGGCGGTGGCGCCCTTCACGTCGAAGACCATGCGGTCGAAGCACTCGTGCCGGCCGGTCCTGATGTTCTCCAGCGGCTTGTGGTTGCCGGAGGGCGCCGTCTTCTCGCCGCTGCCCCAGCCGGTCGCGCACGCCGCGGCCGTGCCCGCACCGGTGGCCCGCGCCGCTTCCGCCGTTCCGGCCGTCACCGCCAGTCCGGCGCCTGCCAGCACGAGCGCCGCGAGCGAGGTTCCCCACCGTCGCATGTCCTTACCCCCAAGGGTCTCGATTGACGGATGATGCATGAGGTTTGACGGGCCATGGGGGCCGGGGGTTGTCCCCAATCGGGGAATCTGTCGCAAAGGGGACGGTCGGGGCCTGACATCCCCTACGGGTGGGGATATCCGCAGCGCCCACCGGCCGGGTGACCGGATGGGCACGCGCGTCCCGTTCGGACAGGCTCCTCCCATGCCACTGATGACCGGCAAGACCGCCGCGCTGGCCGTCGCCACCGCCGCCACCGCCTCCGTCCTGGCCACCGTGTCCTCCGCCGACGCGAGCGAGGGCAAGGCCGCGTCGCCGCCCCTCGCCTGGGGGACGTGCGACGGCGAGGACCACGACGCCCGCCAGGAGTGCGCCACGCTCTCCGTGCCGCTGAACTACCACGACCCGGACGGGAAGCGGATCACGCTCGCCGTCTCCCGCGTCCGCAGCGAGCGGCCCGACGCCCGCCGCGGCACGCTGCTGCTGATCCCCGGCGGCCCCGGGGGGTCCGGCCTGAACCGGCCCACCACCTACGGCGAGCGGCTTCCCCAGCCGGTCCGGGACGCCTACGACCTGGTCAGCTTCGATCCGCGCGGATTGGGCGGGTCCACCCACGCGGACTGCGGTCTGGCGGACGAGGACCTGTCCCTGGCCCGCGCCCGCCCCTGGCCCGCGGCCGACGGGGAGATCACGGAGAACGTCGCCACCGCCCGCCGCATCGCCGACGCCTGCGCCCGCAACGGCGGCGATCTGGTGCGCAGCCTCTCCACCGTCAACGAGGCGCGCGACATCGACAGCATCCGCCGGGCGCTCGGCGAGCGGAAACTGTCGGCCTGGGGCACCTCGTACGGGACGTACGTGGGATCCGTGTACGCGCAGCTGTACCCGGAGCGCACCGACCGCTGGGTGCTGGACAGCAACGACGACCCGGACCCGACACGGGTGGAGCGCGGCTGGCTGGCGAACCTCGCGGTCGGGGTCGAGGACAGCTTCCCCGCCTTCGCGACGTTCGCGTCCTCCCTTCCCGAGGCAGAGCGCCTTGCCGACACCCCGGCCGGGGTGCGCCGCGTCGTCCTGGACCTCGCCGCCCGCCTGGACGCCGAGCCGCTGCCCCGGGACGGGGCCGACCAGCCCGCGCTGGACGGCACCATGTTCCGTCAGAGCGTGCTGACAGCCCTGTACTCCCAGAACAACTTCAAGGACCTCGCCCCCTTCATCAAGAGCGTGCGGGACGGCCACGCGCCTGCCGAGACGCCGGGGCGGATGACGCAGGACGCCGCGGCGGTGTCGTACGCGACCCTCTGCAACGACGTGGAGTGGCCGAGGTCGGTCTCGGCTTACGCCCGCGATGTCGCCGCCGGCCGCGCCTCCCACCCGCTCACCGCGGGCATGCCGGTGAACATCACGCCGTGTGCCTTCTGGCCGGACAAGCCCCAGGACAAGCCGGTCCGCATCACCGACCGGGGCCCGTCCAATGTGCTGCTCGTCCAGAACCGCCACGACGTGGCCACCCCCTACAGCGGGGCGCTCAATCTGCGCCGCGCCTTCGGTGACCGGGCGCGGATGGTCGGCGTCGACTCCACGGGGCACGGCGCGGCCTACGTCCCCGCCCCGTACACCAGCTCCTGCGCGGACCGCGCGGTGACGGACTACCTGGTGCGCGGCGAGCGGCCCGCGGGCGATGTGTCCTGTCCGGCGCCGGAGGAAGCGCCGTAAACGGCCGCGCGGCGGTCCCGGTCATGACGACCGGGACCGCCGCGCAGGGCTGTGCGGGGGCACTCAGAGGCGCTCGGGGGTGCGGATGCCCAGCAGGGACATGCCCTGCCGCAGGGTGCGGGCGGTCAGGTCGCACAGGAAGAGCCGGTTCTCGACCTCGGCCGGGCCGCCCTCCGCCTTCAGGACCGGGCACTGGTCGTAGAAGGTGGTGAAGTGCGAGGCCAGCTGGTAGAGATACGCGGCCAGCTTGTGCGGCTCGTACGACGCGGACACCTCGGCCAGCGTCTCCGCGAACTGGTCCGCGTGCAGCCCGAGGGCCCGCTCGGCGGGGGCGAGGGGCAGCTCCGGGTGCGGGACCGGGGCCTGCGTCTCGTCGGCGCGGCGCAGGATGGACTGGATGCGGGCGTACGCGTACTGCAGGTAGACGGAGGTGTCGCCGTTGAGCGAGACCATCTGGTCGAGGTCGAACTTGTAGTCGCGGGAGGCGGAGGTGGACAGGTCGGCGTACTTCACGGCGCCGATGCCCACCTGGCCGCCGCGCTCCAGGATCTCCGCTTCCGTGAGGCCGAGCTTCTCGCTCTTCTCCCGGACCACGGCCGCGGCCCGCTCGGTCGCCTCGTCGAGCAGGTCCTCCAGCCGGACCGTCTCGCCCTCACGGGTCTTGAACGGCTTGCCGTCCTTGCCGAGGACCGTGCCGAAGGCGAGCTGGACGGCGTGCGTCCTCTCGTTGAGCCAGCCGATCCGGCGGGCGGTCTCGAAGACCATCTTGAAGTGCAGCGACTGCCGGGCGTCCACCACGTACAGCAGGGTGTCGGCCTGGAGGTTCTGCACCCGGTCGCGGATCGCGGACAGGTCGGTGGCGGCGTAGCCGAAGCCGCCGTCGGACTTCTGGACGATCAGCGGCACCGGGTTTCCGTCCGGGCCCTTGACGTCGTCGAAGAAGACGCACAGCGCGCCCTCGGAGCGGACCGCGACGCCGGACTCCTCCAGCAGGCGGCAGGTCTCGGCCAGCATGTCGTTGTAACCGGACTCGCCGACCACGTCGGGGTCGTGGATCTCGATGTCGAGCTTGTCGAAGACCGAGTAGAAGTAGATCTTCGACTCGTCCACGAACTTCCGCCACAGGGCGATCGTCTCCTCGTCCCCGGCCTGCAGGTCCACCACCCGCCGCCGGGACCGCTCCTTGAACTCCGGGTCGGAGTCGAAGAGGCCGCGCGCCGCCTTGTAGAGCCGGTTCAGATTGGACATCGCCTCTTCGCCGGAGGCGGCGTCCCGGTGGTCCAGCTCGTGGGGGTGCTCGATCAGGTACTGGATGAGCATGCCGAACTGGGTGCCCCAGTCGCCGATGTGATGGCGCCGGACCACCTTCTCGCCGGTGAACTCCAGGATCCTGACCACCGCGTCGCCGATCACCGCCGAGCGCAGATGGCCGACGTGCATCTCCTTCGCCACGTTCGGCTGGGCGTAGTCGATCACGGTCGTGCCCGCGTCCGCCGCGAACGGGACGCCGAGCCGGTCGTCGGCGGCGCGCGCGGCGAGGGTCGCGGTGATGGCGGAGTCCGCGACGGTGATGTTGAGGAAGCCGGGGCCGGAGACCTTGATGTCGGCGATCACCGGGTCGGGGTCGGCGGAGGACGGGGCGACCGGAAGGCGCTCCACGACCTTGGCGGCCAGCTCGCGCGGATTGCCCTTGAGCTGCTTCGCCAGCGCCAGCAGCCCGTTGGCCTGGAAGTCGGCCCGGTCGCTTCGTCGCAGCAGCGGATCCGCGGAAGCGGCCTCCGGCAGGGCAGCCGTGAGGGCGTTCGCGATGCGCTGGTGGACCGAAGCGGCAAGGGAGGGGACCGAGGCCATGGGTGAGGTGCCGTTCCTATAGAGGGCTGGGTTACCAATCTGGCCACCCCAGTATTTCATGGGCCGTCCAACCCTTTTCCCGAGCTGTGGACAACTTCGCCGTGGATTCCGACAGCCTGTGGGCAGCCCCGAAGGCGCCTCCTCCGTCTGGGACAATGGTCGGTGCCATGACCGCAAGGAAGGAAGTGCCGACCGTGGCTCAGAGCACCGAGACCGACTGGGTCTCCCGTTTCGCGGACGAGGTCATTGCCGAGGCGGAGCGACGCGCGCCCGGCAAACCGATCGTCTGCGCCTCGGGCCTCAGCCCGTCCGGCCCGATCCACCTCGGCAATCTGCGCGAGGTCATGACGCCGCACCTGGTCGCCGACGAGATCCGGCGCCGGGGATACGACTGCGTCCACATCCTGTCCTGGGACGACTACGACCGGTACCGGAAGGTCCCGGCCGGGATCGACCCGTCCTGGTCCGAGCACATCGGCAAGCCACTGACCTCCGTCCCGGCCCCGCCCGGCTCGGCGTACGCGAACTGGGCCGAGCACTTCAAGGCGCCGATGATCGAGGCGCTGCGTGCGATGGGCATCGAGTTCCACGGCATCAGCCAGACCGAGAAGTACACCTCGGGTGCCTACCGCGAGCAGATCCTGCACGCGATGCGCCACCGCGAGCAGATCGACGCCGTGCTCGACCGGTACCGCACGAAGGACAAGCCGGCCCCGAAGAAGCAGCAGCAGAAGCAGCAGAAGCCGGTCGACGAGGCCGAGCTGGAGGCCGCCGAGGGCTCGGGCGCGGCCGCCGAGGACGACGGCAGCGCGGGCGCCGCCGGGTACTACCCGTACAAGCCGTACTGCTCGGTCTGCGAGCGCGATCTGACGACCGTGACCTCGTACGACGACGAGACCACCGAGCTGGCCTACACCTGCGCCTGCGGCCACGGCGAGACCGTCCTGCTCAGCGAGCACGACCGCGGCAAGCTGGTCTGGAAGGTCGACTGGCCGATGCGCTGGGCCTACGAGGGCGTCGTCTTCGAGCCCTCCGGCGTCGACCACTCCTCGCCGGGCTCGTCCTACGTGGTCGGCGGGCAGATCGTGCGCGAGGTCTTCGGCGGCGACCAGCCGATCGGCCCGATGTACGCGTTCGTCGGCATCAGCGGCATGGCCAAGATGTCCTCCTCCAAGGGCGGCGTGCCGACCCCGGCCGACGCGCTGGAGATCATGGAGGCGCCGCTGCTGCGCTGGCTGTACGCGCGCCGCAGGCCGAACCAGTCCTTCAAGATCGCCTTCGATCAGGAGATCCAGCGCACCTACGACGAGTGGGACGCCCTGGAGCGCAAGATCAACGACGGTTCGGCGCAGCCCGCGGACGCCGCCGCGTACAGCCGCGCGACCGGCACCGCCACCGGTGAGCTGCCCCGCACCCCGCGCCCGCTGCCGTACCGGATGCTCGCCTCCGTGGTGGACATCACCACCGGGCACGACGAGCAGACGCTGCGCATCCTCAGCGAGCTGGACCCGGCGAACCCGGTGAAGTCCCTGGACGAGACGCGGCCGCGGCTCGACCGGGCCGAGCGCTGGATCACCACCCAGGTCCCGGCCGAGCAGCGCACCCGGGTCCGGGAGGAGCCGGACACCGAGCTGCTGGCCTCGCTCGGCGAGACCGAGCGCGCGTCGCTGCGGCTGCTGCTCGACGGGCTGGACGAGCACTGGTCGCTCGACGGGCTGACGACGCTGGTGTACGGCGTGCCGAAGCTCCAGGCCGGGCTGTCGGCGGACGCCAAGCCGACGCCGGAGCTGAAGGTCGCGCAGCGGGCGTTCTTCGCGCTGCTCTACCAGCTGCTGGTCGGGCGGGACACCGGGCCGCGGCTGCCCACCCTGCTGCTCGCGGTGGGGGCGGACCGGGTGCGCAAGCTGCTCGCGGCCTGAGCCGGGAGATCCCCGAGCCGGGCGGGCCGCACGCCCGCCCGGCCTCGTCCAGGGAGCGTGGGGCCTACGGGATGTGCTCCGCCTGCATCTCCGTGCGGTAGCGGTCCTTGTAGTCGTTCACGTAGCCGGACAGCTCGGCGTTGCTGAGGTCGGCCACGCCGTACGCCTCCCGCAGCCGCTGCCCGAACTGGTACGCGGAGGGGAAGCGCCCGTTGTCGGCGAGGTACTGGCGGTAGGTCGCGTAGAACACGTCGTCGCGCGGCACGTCGTCCGGCATCGCCGCGGCGGCGGGCGCCTCCGGCTGCTCGTGCTCGACGTACGGCTGCTCCTGGCCGCGCTGCTCCTGGCCGCGCTGCTCCGGGACGTACGCGCCCTGCGCGGTCCCCATGCCCTGCCCGCCGAGCTGGCGGACCCGGCCGGGCCCGACCGGGACGGTGACCTGCGGCTGACCGGGCTGACCGGGCTGCTGTTCCTGCTGCGCCGGATGGTGGGAGGCGGCGGGGTCGTACGGGACGGCGCCCCGGCCGTCGTGGTCCTGCGCCGTCGGCTGCTGGTAGACCGGCAGCGGCAGCGACAGGGGCAGCTCCTGCGGCTGCTGGGGCTGCTGCGGCTGTGCCTGCTGCGGGTGCTGCTGCCCGGGACCGGCGGCGAAGCCGGTGCCGTCGGGCGCGCCGTAGCCGCCCTGCGGCATCCCCGGGTACGCCATGTCCGGCGTCCGCCCGGCCCCGCTCCCCGGGGCGCCCGGCGTGCCCGAGGGCAGCGCGGCCGGGGAGAAGGCGCTCGCTTCCAGCCCGGCCGCCTCGAGGCCCGCCGGGGCGGTGTCGGACAGCGGCACCCCGTAGCGCGCCAGCCGCAGCGGCATCAGCGCCTCCACCGGGGCCTTGCGGCGCCACTGCCGCCCGTAGCGGGCCTGCAGCCGGGTCTGGTAGACCAGCCGGTCCTGCTCCAGCTGGATGACCTCGTCGTAGCTGCGCAGCTCCCACAGCTTCATCCGGCGCCACAGCCGGAAGGTCGGGAGCGGCGCCAGCAGCCAGCGGACGAGGCGGACCGACTCCATGTGCCGGTCGGCGGTGATGTCGGCGATCCGGCCGATCGCGTGCCGGGCGGCCTCGACGGAGACCACGAAGAGCACCGGGATGACGGCGTGCATGCCGACGCCGATCGGGTCCGGCCAGGCGGCGGCGCCGTTGAAGGCGATGGTGGCCGCGGTCAGCATCCACGCCGTCTGGCGCAGCAGGGGGAAGGGGATGCGGATCCAGGTCAGCAGCAGATCCAGGGCCAGCAGGACGCAGATCCCGGCGTCGATCCCGATGGGGAAGACGTTGGAGAAGGCGCCGAAGCCCTTCTTCTCGGCGAGGTCGCGGACCGCGGAGTAGGACCCCGCGAAACCGATCGCGGCGATCACCACCGCCCCGGCGACGACCACGCCGACGAGTATTCGATGCGTTCGTGTCAGTTGCATCGCGGCCACCCGCGATCCCTCCCCGTCCTTGGCGATAAGCCTTGGCATGCAGCGCGCCCAGGGTCGCATACACGTCAAGCGCCCCGGACGGGAAGGGTGCGGCGTGGACGGCTGGGCCCGCCGTCCTAGGAGTCCTTCGAGTCCTTCGAGTCCTTGGAATCCTTGGACGGCTCGGCGGACTTGGAACCGCCGGAAGCCGGGGACTCCTGGCCGCCGCCGGCGCCCTTGGTGCCCTTCTCGACGGAGTCGACGACCTCCTTGGCCGCGGACTTGGCGTCCTCCATCAGCTTGGTGGCGTCCGGCGTCTTCTCGGTCTCGTAGCCGGCGCCGTCGTACTCGATGGTGATCACGACGTTGGCGGTCCGGGCGACGACGGTCTGGTTCCGGAAGTCGTCGCCGTCCTTCTTCTCCTCGGTACGGACGGTGGTCGCCGCGTCACCGACGGCCGCCTGCTCGGTCTTGGGGTTCTTCACCCCGTCCGCGGAGGAGGCCTTGCTCGCCTGCTGGGTGGCGTACTCCTGGGCGCGCTTGTCACCGGCGCCGAGACCCGCGTCGGAGGAGAAGAGCTTCAGGGAGAGGGACAGTGAGCGGTACTTGAAGCCGTCGAGGCCGCTCCACAGACAGGTGGCGGACGTGTTGGTGTCGGACGAGGGGAGGGCCTTGCCCTTCTTGGTCTTCGCCTTGGGCACCAGCTTGTCGATGGTCTTGCCCGACAGGGCCGAGCACACATCGGGGAGCTTGCTGAACTTTGCCGCCGCGACGGACGGCGAGGCACTGGGTGAGGAGGGTCTCGACGAACCCTCCGCGTCCTTTTTGTCCTCGGAGCCGGAGGAGCAGCCGGCGACGAGCATGACCGGCACGGTCGCGCAGGCGAGTATTCGGGCGAGTCGCGGGGCTGAACGGTGCATGGTTCCTTCGCTCAATCTCTGTCGATGGGCGGTGGTACCGCCCGCGTCATTACCGGCACGGTACGCGGCCGATCGCGGGCGGCCCAATCCCCGAGGTCTCCCGCCGGGGGCGGCCCGGTCCGCTATTCGGTGAGACGCCCGGTGAGCTCCTGGGCCAAGTCTTCGGCGTTCGCCTGGAGTTCTTCGCTTTCGGGAATGTCCTTTTTGTTGGTCGACCACTCGTCGTACTCAATGGTGGCGATCACGTTCGAGGAGCGGAAGACGACCGTGATGTCGCGGTGGATTCCGGAGTCCTTGGTGATCAGCTGGTCGTCGAGGAACGCGTCGTCGGCGAGGTCGTCGAGGCGGCGCGGGGCGGTGGCGTCCGGGTTCTCCGACGCGCTTCCGTCGCTTGAGCTGCTCTCATCGTCGCCCGCGCCCGGGCTGCTTGTGCGGCCCTTGTCGCCGGTGTTGCCCTTCTCACTTCCGGCGCCGCTCCTGCCGCCGTCCGGGCTCGCGCCACCCTTGCCGCTCGACCCGCTCGATTCGGCCGACGCGCTCGCCCCGGCGTCGGGGGAGGAGGATGCGTCGTCGTCCGACGCGCCCGCGGAGGGCGAGGCCGGGGCGTCCGGAATATCCGCGGCGGCCGCCTTCTTCTCGTACAGCTCCAGCGCCCGGTCGTCGTCGCTCACGGACGGGTCGTACGAGACGACGCGCTCGAAGTCCAGCGTCAGATAGCGGGTGCCGCTCGGCGTCGCGAGCTTCCAGCGGCAGCCGTCGCGCCGGTCTATGTCGTACGTCACGGTCGCCTGGCCGTCGTACGCCTTGTCGTCCTGGGTGCCGCCGGGCAACAGCTTGCGCAGGGTCTTGGCGCTCACGGCACCGCACGCCTCGGGGAGGGAGTTGTACCGGCCGGGCTCGGCCGAGACCGACGTACCGGAGTCGTCGGAGGCGCTGTCGTCGCCCCCGGGCTTGGAGCCGGAGCCGGTGCACCCGCTGAGTCCCGCGGCGGCGAGCACGGCGATGAGCAGGGCGGCGGCCGGGGTGGCGCGCCGTCCACGGGCCGTTCGCTGCGCTGGCTGCACTATCCGTGTCCCTTCGAGCGAAAACTGCTTGCCGTCCGTAGGCGATGACTGAAGACAATGTGTACCGCACGGCCCGCCGCATCTGCCGGTCGGCCGTCGCGAATGGGGCCGTGGGCCCGGTTTTTGCGTTTTCAGTCTTTCGCGGGGGAATGAGTAAAACATGTCGTATGCAGAGGTGCCCGGGGCGAAAGTCCCGATCCGGATGTGGGCGGACCCCGCGACGGTCGAGGGCGTGGCCATGCAGCAGCTGCGGAACGTGGCCACGCTGCCGTGGATCAAGGGCCTGGCCGTGATGCCGGACGTGCACTACGGAAAGGGCGCCACCGTCGGCTCGGTGATCGCGATGCAGGGGGCCGTGTGCCCGGCCGCGGTCGGCGTGGACATCGGCTGCGGGATGTCGGCGGTCAAGTCGTCGCTCACCGCGGACGATCTGCCGGGCGATCTGTCGCGGCTGCGGTCCAGGATCGAGCAGGCGATTCCGGTGGGCCGGGGGATGCACGACGACCCGGTCGACCCGGGGCGGCTGCACGGGTTCGGGACCGCCGGGTGGGACGACTTCTGGGGGCGGTTCGGGGGAGTGGCCGAGGCGGTCAAGTTCCGTCAGGAGCGGGCCACGAAGCAGATGGGGTCGCTCGGTTCGGGCAACCACTTCATCGAGTTCTGTCTCGATGACGAGGGTTCGGTCTGGCTGATGCTGCACTCCGGTTCCCGGAACATCGGCAAGGAACTGGCCGAGTACCACATCGGCCAGGCCCGCGGACTGCCGCACAACCAGGATCTGGTCGACCGCGACCTGGCCGTCTTCATCGCCGGCACCCCGCAGATGGCCGCCTACCGGCACGATCTGTTCTGGGCGCAGGAGTACGCCAAGTAC
Organism: Streptomyces sp. NPDC019937; assembly: GCF_040631655.1. Taxonomy (NCBI): domain Bacteria; kingdom Bacillati; phylum Actinomycetota; class Actinomycetes; order Kitasatosporales; family Streptomycetaceae; genus Streptomyces; species Streptomyces sp. NPDC019937. The sequence goes on along the minus strand of NZ_JBEYAL010000032.1, from coordinate 97,591 downwards.
AACCGCGCGATCATGATGTCGCTCTTCCAGGACGTCGTGCGCAAGGAATTCGCCAAGGCCCGGCCGGTCTTCGAGACGGTCATCTCCTGTCACCACAACTACGTGGCCGAGGAGCGGTACGAGGACATGGACCTGCTGGTGACCCGCAAGGGCGCCATCCGCGCGGGCAGCGGGGACTACGGGATCATCCCCGGTTCCATGGGCACCGGTTCGTACATCGTCCGCGGCCTGGGCAACGAGGCGTCGTTCAACTCTGCCTCGCACGGCGCCGGCCGGAAGATGAGCCGGAATGCGGCGAAGAAGCGTTTCTCGACGCGGGACCTGGAGGAGCAGACGCGAGGCGTGGAGTGCCGTAAGGACTCCGGCGTCGTGGACGAGATCCCGGGGGCGTACAAGCCCATCGAGAAGGTCATCGACCAGCAGCGGGACCTCGTCGAGGTGGTGGCCCGGCTCAAGCAGGTCGTCTGCGTCAAGGGGTGATGCGCGCGGGGCCGGGGTCGTGCGTGACCGGCGGCCCCGGCCTCAGCGCTCCCGGTGGACCTTGTGCTGGGCGGCCTGGGCGCGGGGGCGGATCACCATCAGGTCGACGTTGACGTGGGAGGGCCGGGTGACGGTCCAGGCGACGGTGTCGGCGACGTCGTCCGCGGTCAGCGGCTCGGCCACGCCCTCGTAGACGGCGGCTGCCTTGCCCTCGTCTCCGCGGAACCGGTTCACCGCGAACTCGTCCGTCATGACCATGCCCGGCGCGATCTCGATCACCCGCACCGGCTCGCCGCACAGCTCCAGCCGCAGCGTGCCCGCGATCGCGTGCGCGCCGTGCTTGGCGGCCACGTAGCCGCCGCCGCCCTCGTACTGGATGTGGCCCGCCGTGGAGGACAGCACCACGATCGTGCCGTCGCCGGACGCGATGAGGGCGGGCAGCAGGGCCTGCGTCACATGGAGCACGCCCATCACGTTGACCTCGTACATCGCACGCCAGTCGGCCGGGTCGGAGGTCGCGACGCTCTCGGCCCCGATGGCCCCGCCCGCGTTGTTGACCAGCACGTCACAGCGGTCGAAGTGATCGGCGAAGGTGGCGACGGCATCCCGGTCGGTGACGTCCAGGACGTACGGCACGGCCTCGTGCCCCGCCTCCGCCAGCTCCGCCGCCAGCGCCTCGATGCGGTCCTTGCGGCGCGCGGCGAGGACGACGCGGAATCCGGCCGCGGCGAGCCTGCGGGCGGTGGCCGCCCCGATCCCACTGCTGGCCCCGGTGATGACTGCGGTACGGGTGGTCATCGGCCCTCCTGTGGCGACGTGGCGTGCGTGATCGCGGTACGGAAATCGCACGGTGATCCATACGCAGGATATGACCTTCTGATTTGCGGCCGATCGGGGGACTGAAGATCGCAAACCGCTATCCGGCCCTGGCCCCGGGGAAGGGTGCACTGCGTCCGGCGCGCCGCCGGTCTCGGAGTGACCCATGCCCAAGGAGTGAATTCAGGTCATGACCCATCAGAACAGAACGCTGTACCGGTCCCGTCGGTCCTTCCGCCGCTGGGGCGTCGCCTCCGCCGGAGCCCTCGCGGCGGCGGCGCTGGTGGCCGGCGCGCCGTCGGTCGCATGGGCCGCGGGCACTACGCCGAACTCGTCGTCGGCCTCCGTATGCCCCCAGGACCACGAGCGGCACGGGGACCGCGACCATGGGGATGGCCAGCAGCACGGCAACAACCACCAGCAGCACGACAACGGCCAGCACAACAACGGGCAGCAGCAGCAGGGCCACGGGCAGCAGCAGGGCAATGGCCAGCAGCAGCACAACAATGGCCAGCAGCAGGGCCACGGCCAGCAACACAACAACGGCCAGCAGCACGACAACGGCCAGCACAACAACGGGCAGCAGCAGCAGGGCCACGGGCAGCAGCAGGGCAATGGCCAGCAGCAGCACAACAACGGCCAGCAGCAGGGCCACGGGCAGCAGCAGGGCAATGGCCAGCAGCAGGGCAACGGGCAGCAGCAGGGCCATGGGCAGCAGCAGGGCAATGGCCAGCAGCAGGGCAACGGGCAGCAGCAGGGCCATGGGCAGCAGCAGGGCAATGGCCAGCAGCAGGGCCACGGCCAGGCGGCCCATGGCCAGCACGGCAACGGCCAGATGACCAACAGCCAGATGACCAACGGCCAGATGACCAACACCCAAGCGGCCAACGGCCAGGCCGCCCAGAACGGCCGCCAGGACGGCCGTCCGCAGCGCTGGCAGCGCGAGAACAGCGCCCCGCAGGGCCACGGCTACCAGCAGCGCGCCATGGGCCAGTACGGCGAGTCGGCCCAGACCGAGATGGCCCCGCAGGACCGGTTCGGCGCCCCGTCCGCCCACGGTGACCACCAGGACGACCACGCCCGCCAGGACCACCAGGCCCAGCAGAACCACCAGTCCGGCACCAACAACGCGCAGAGCACGAGCGGGCCGGTGACGCTGGAGCGGGCCGTGGAGATCGCCGAGTGCGAGGTCGGCGGCCACGCCATCAGCGCCGAGCTGGTGGACGACTGCCCCGAGGACGACCCGCAGCAGAACAACCACCGCAAGGACGACCACCGCAAGGACCAGCAGCACCGGGACTCGCGCCACAACGACGAGCAGCGCGGCGAGAAGCGGCACGGCGACCACAAGCAGCAGGAGCCGCGCCACAAGGACGACGACCACAAGGTGTGGGCCGTGGACGTCGAGTGCGGCGACACCGTCACCCGGGTGCTGATCGACCCGGACACCGGCTGCGTCCTCAGCTCAACTCAGCAGGAGGAGGACGAGGAGCACGGGCACCACGGGCGTCCGCTCACCTTCTAGGCGCGTACATGATCACGGCGACACCGGCCAGGCAGATGAGCGCACCGAGAACATCGAATCGGTCGGGCCGGTAGCCGTCGGCGACCATGCCCCAGGCGAGTGATCCGGCGACGAAGACGCCGCCGTACGCCGCGAGGATGCGGCCGAAGTTCGCGTCCGGCTGGAGCGTGGCGACGAAACCGTAGGCGCCGAGGGCGACGACCCCGGCGCCGATCCAGGCCCATCCCCTGTGCTCGCGCACACCCTGCCAGACCAGCCAGGCGCCTCCGATCTCCAGGAGGGCGGCCAGGACGAACAGGCTGACGGAGCGTGCGATGAGCATGGGGGAAGGCTAGATCACGGCCCGCTCAGGGCCAGACCAGGCAGTACGGCTGGTGGCCCGCCTCGTGCAGCCGGTGGCTGAAGTCCTGCCACTCGTGGAGCAGTTGGTAGACCAGGAACGCGTCGCGCGGACCGCCGCGGTCCGGGACCGTGGACCAGATGAAGGCGGCGGCTCCCACCGCCTCCTCACCGACGCCGCGCAGCGGGTCGACGGCGGTCATCGGCAGCTTGACGACGGCGTAGTCCGGGTGCAGGACGACCAGTTCGAGCGGGGGCACCTTGTGCAGGGGGACGCCCTCGATGCCGGTGAGGACCATCGCGGCCACCGTCTCCGGCTTGATCTTGGTGAACATGCCGTGGCCCAGCTCGTCGCCGCCGAGTTCCTCGGGGCGCATGGAAATGGGGACCCGGGCCGCGGTGGCCCCGTCGGGCGCGCCGAAGTACTTGTAGGTCACCCCCATGCGGCCCCCGCTCCTGCTTGCCCTGCCCGCGTCTTCTCGCCGATGGCGTCCGGGGCGGGCACGCTCGGGGCCTCGATCGTCAGTCCCTTCACCCAGTTCGCCACCGCGATGCATATCTCCACCCGACCACTCGCGGCCGCCGCCGCGCAACCCGAACATTGCGACTGATCAAACTGATCAATATGACTGAGACCTCCCCCGCGTCGGCGTTGTGAAACTCCCGGCGGCAGGACTCCGTCACCCTCTGACAACATGGCTTGCGTGAGCTATCCGTACGCAGCCCCAGTTTCGCAGACGCTTTTCGATCGTGCGGCCGTCGTGACGCCCGGCGGCGTGAACTCTCCGGTCCGGGCTTTCCGCGCCGTCGGAGGTACGCCCCGCTTTATGGTCTCCGGTGACGGTCCGTACCTCACCGATGCCGACGGCCGCGAGTACGTCGACCTCGTGTGTTCGTGGGGACCGATGATCCTCGGCCATTCGCACCCCGAGGTGATCGCGGCCGTGCAGGCCGCCGTCGCACGTGGTACGTCGTTCGGTACGCCGGGTGAGGGCGAGGTCGAACTCGCCGAGGAGATCGTGGCCCGGGTCGGCCCCGTCGAGCAGGTGCGCCTGGTGTCGTCCGGCACCGAGGCGACGATGTCGGCGATCCGGCTGGCCCGCGGGTTCACCGGCCGCCCCAAGGTGATCAAGTTCGCCGGTTGCTACCACGGCCATGTGGACGCCCTGCTGGCCGCGGCCGGGTCCGGGGTGGCGACCTTCGGGCTGCCGGACACCCCCGGGGTGACGGGCGCGCAGGCGGGGGAGACCCTCGTGCTGCCGTACAACGACCTGGAGGCGGTGCGGGCGGCGTTCGCCGCGCACCCGGGCGAGATCGCCTGTGTGATCACCGAGGCGGCGCCGGGCAACATGGGCGTGGTGCCGCCGCTGCCGGGGTTCAACGCGGGCCTGAAGCAGCTGTGCTCCGACAACGGCGCGCTCTACATCTCCGACGAGGTCATGACCGGCTTCCGGGTCTCCAGGGCCGGCTGGTTCGGGCTCGACGGGGTCGTACCCGATCTGATGACCTTCGGGAAGGTCATGGGCGGCGGCTTCCCGGCCGCGGCCTTCGGCGGGCGCAGCGACGTGATGGCGCAGCTCGCCCCGGCGGGCCCGGTCTACCAGGCGGGCACGCTGTCCGGGAATCCGGTCGCGACGGCGGCCGGTGTGGCGCAGCTGCGGCTGCTGGACGACGCGGCGTACGGACGAGTCGACGCGGCCTCCGCGCAGCTGCGGGCGCTGGCGACCGAGGCGCTGGAGAAGGCGGGCGTCGCGCACAGGGTGCAGAACGCGGGCAGCATGTTCACCGTCTTCTTCACCGACGAGGACGTCACGGACTACGCCAAGGCGAAGGCGCAGCAGGCGTTCCGCTTCACCCCCTTCTTCCACTCGATGCTGTCCCAGGGCGTCTATCTGCCGCCGTCGGCCTTCGAGTCGTGGTTCGTCTCGACGGCCCATGACGAGCGGGCGCTGGAGCGGGTGGCGGAGGCGTTGCCGGGGGCGGCGCGGGCCGCCGCCGAGGCGGCTGAATGATGGGTGACATGACACAGAGCGAGAACGACATCACCGTCGTCCATGTGATGCGCCACGGCGAGGTGGAGAACCCGGAGGGCGTGCTGTACGGGCGCCTGCCGGGCTACCACCTGTCCGAGCTGGGCCGCCGCATGGCCGACCGGGTCGCCGAGCACCTCGCTGAGCGCGACATCACCCATGTGGTCGCCTCCCCGCTGGAGCGGGCCCAGGAGACGGCCGCGCCGATCGGCAAGGCGCACGGTCTGGACGTGGCCGTCGACCAGCGGCTGATCGAGGCGGCGAACGCCTTCCAGGGGAAGACCTTCGGAGTCGGCGACGGGGCGCTGCGCAGGCCGTCCAACTGGCGTCATCTCACCAACCCCTTCCGTCCCTCCTGGGGCGAGCCGTACATCGACCAGGTGGTGCGGATGATGGGGGCGCTGGGCGCGGCGCGCGACGCCGCCCGTGGGCACGAGGCGGTCTGCGTCAGTCATCAGCTGCCGATCTGGATCGTGCGCAGCTTCGTGGAGCGGCGGCGGCTGTGGCACGACCCGCGCAAGCGGCAGTGCACCCTGGCCAGCCTCACCAGCTTCACGTACCGCGGCGACAAGATCGTGTCCGTCGGGTACAGCGAACCGGCCCGTGACCTGGTCCCGGCTCATCTCCTCGCGGGAGCGAAAAAGGTGAAGGGTGCCTCCAAGGGGGTCGGCGCGTGATCAGCACGCTGTAGGCGCCTCATCGCAGGGGGTCATCGATCCCGGGCTATTGTGCCGGGACTGTAATTGAGCGCGTCCGTTCGGAACCCCGCTATTCGTCTCGCCATCTCAAAGGTCGTCCGTGCCCGGACAACCAGTACGGCGAGTGCGAATTGAGGACGCTATGCGTGAGGTCAGCCGGAGGGGGATCCTCGGTCTCGGTATGGGGGCGGTCGCGTCGCTGACCGCTGTCGGCTGCTCGTCATCGGGGTCGGGCAAGGCGGCGCCGAAGAGGACGGCGCAGGCAAAGCCGATAGGTGATGGTTCCACTTCCCGTGGGGTGAGCCGGCCGAAGGATCCCGAGCCGGAGCGTCTTGAGCGGGGGCAGAAGCCGCCGCAGTTCGTGGTGTTCTCCTGGGACGGCGCGGGAGAGGTCGGCAACGGCCTCTTCCCGCGTTTCCGGAAGCTCGCCAAGGATCACGGCGCGACCATGACGTTCTTCCTCTCCGGCCTTTACTGCCTGCCGGAGTCGAAGAAGTCGCTCTACAAGCCGCCGAACAACCCGGTGGGCGCCTCCGACATCGGCTATCTCTCCGACGACCACATCAAGGCGACGCTGCGGAACGTGCGTCTGGCCTGGTTGGAGGGGCATGAGATAGGGACCCACTTCAACGGTCACTTCTGCTCCGGCCGCGGCACCGTCGCCGACTGGACGTCCGCCCAGTGGGAGTCCGAGGTCGAGCAGGCCGTGTCGTTCGTCACGCGGTGGCGTACGAACACCGGATTCACGGATGTCGATCCGCTGCCCTTCGATTACCGCGAGGAACTGGTCGGTGGGCGCACTCCCTGTCTGCTGGGGCAGCAGAATCTGCTGCCGACCGCCCGCAAGCTCGGCTGGCGCTATGACGCCAGTTCGCCCGGCGGCCGCCAGGTGTGGCCGTCGAAGAAGCAGGGGCTGTGGGACTATCCGCTGCAGCAGATTCCCTTCCCCGGGCATTCCTTCGAAGTGCTGTCGATGGATTACAACATCCTGGCCAATCAGTCGCGGAATTCCACGAACGCGCCGCCCGCCAACTACCCGGGCTGGCGCAAGCAGGCCACCGATGCCTACATCGCCGGTTTCCAGCGGGCCTATGAGACCAATCGCGCCCCGTTCTTCATCGGCAACCACTTCGAGAAGTGGAACGGCGGCATCTATATGGACGCCGTCGAGGAAGCGCTCAAGCACATGGCCGACGAGAAGCACAAGGACGTGCGGCTGGTGTCCTTCAAACAGCTCACGGACTGGATGGACGCGCAGGACCCGGCGGTCCTCGCGGAGCTTCAGGGGTTCGACGTGGGCGAGGCATGGCGCGTGAGCGGCCGCTGACCGCCCCGCCCCGGGCCGGCGGGGCCCGCGGCGCAGGGACTTGTGATGCCCGGGCCGGGGAGGCGCCGAGGGGGGTGGGGAAGATCCCCAAAAGGGCCATGCGAAACTTTTCACATGAGTGCCTGCCGCGCCCCTCGGCGCCTCGCGACCTTCCGTCGCGCAACCGTGCTGGCCACCGGGGCCGCGGTTGCCGCGCTGTCCCTCTCCGCCTGTGGTAGCGGCGGCACCTCGGGCGGCTCGGCCGATACCAAGTTCGTGCAGGGCAAGGGCGGTGTCGACACCGTGCCCAAGAAGGACCGCCAGGAGGCCCCCGAGCTGTCCGGCAAGACCCTCGAGGGCAAGCCGCTCGACGTGGCCGACTACAAGGGCAAGATCGTCGTCCTGAACGTATGGGGTTCGTGGTGCGCGCCCTGCCGGGCCGAGGCCCCGAACCTCGCGAAGGTCGCCAAGGACACCAAGGCCAAGGGCGTCCAGTTCATCGGGATCAACACGCGCGACGGCAATCGGGCCCCCGCGCTCAGGTTCGAGAAGGCGTTCAAGGTCGACTACCCGAGCCTGTACGACCCGATCGGCAAGCTGATGCTGCGCTTCCCCAAGGGAAGCCTCAACCCGCAGGCCATCCCGTCGACCATCGTGCTGGACCGGGACGGCAAGATCGCGGCCCGCGCGCTCACCCCGCTCAGCGAGGACAGCATGCGCAAGATGGTCGACCCGCTCATCGCGGAGAAGTGACCTCTTGTGATGACGCTCGCCGCCACAGGCGCGAATGAGACGGTGATGACCGGCGCGCTGCTGCTCGCGCTGCCGATCGCCGTCCTCGGCGGACTGGTCTCCTTCTTCTCCCCCTGCGTGCTGCCCCTGGTGCCGGGCTACATGTCGTACGTCACGGGGATCACCGGTACGGATCTGGCGGAGGCCAGACGCGGCCGGATGGTCGCGGGCGCCTCGCTCTTCGTGCTCGGCTTCACCGCCGTCTTCGTCTCCGGCGGAGCCCTCTTCGGCCACTTCGGCTGGACCCTCCAGGAGCACAAGGAGACCCTCTCCAAGATCCTCGGGGCCGTCACGATCCTGATGGGCCTGGCCTTCATGGGGCTGCTGAAGGGCTTCGGCCAGCGGGAGTTCCGCTTCCACATCACGCCCACGATGGGGCTGGCGGGCGCACCCGTGCTGGGCGCCCTGTTCGGCGTGGGCTGGACGCCGTGCCTGGGGCCCACCCTCACCGCCGTCCAGGCGCTGGCGTTCAATGAGGGGAGCGCCGGTCGCGGCGCTCTGCTGACCGTCGCGTACTGCGTCGGGCTCGGGCTGCCGTTCGTCGCCGTCGCGGTGGCCTACCGGCGCGCGCTGGGCGCCTTCGCTTGGGTCAAGCAGCACTACGTGTGGGTGATGCGGACCGGCGGCGGTCTGCTCATCGCACTGGGGGTGCTGCTGCTCACGGGCGTCTGGGACAGCATCATGAGCGACACGCAGAGCTGGGCTCAGGGCTTCAACGTTGGGATCTGATCCATGTCCACCACCGATACCGACTCCGCGGCCGGGAAGGCGGCCGAGAACGCGGCCGAGCAGACGGCCGACGGCGGCGCGGGCGCCGAGGAACGCGAGCTGGGCGCCGCGGGCTCGCAGCTTTCCACCGCCCCCGCCGAGGAGATCAGCGTCCCCTCGCTGGGGCCGCTCGGCTGGGCCAGGTGGTTCTGGCGGCAGCTGACCTCGATGCGGGTCGCGCTGCTGCTGCTCTTCCTGCTCTCGCTGGGCTCGATCCCGGGCTCGCTGATCCCGCAGACCAGCATCGACCAGCTCAAGGTCCAGGACTTCAAGGACAAGCACCCGACGCTCACCCCGGTCTACGAGAAGCTCCAGCTCTTCCACGTCTACAGCTCGGTGTGGTTCTCGGCGATCTACATCCTGCTGTTCATCTCGCTCATCGGCTGCATCGTGCCGCGCACCTGGCAGTTCGTGGGCCAGCTGCGCGGCCGCCCGCCGGCCGCCCCGCGCCGGCTCACCCGGCTTCCCGCGTACACCACCTGGCGCAGCGACGCCGAGCCGGAGAAGGTGCTGGAGGCCGCGCAGCGGATCATGAAGCGGAGGCGCTTCCGCAGCCGGATCACCGGGAACGCGGTCGCCGCCGAGAAGGGCTACCTGCGCGAGGTCGGCAATCTGCTGTTCCACACCGCGCTGATCGTGCTGCTGGTCTCCTTCGCCGCGGGCCAGCTGTGGAAGACCGAGGGCAGCAGCCTGATCACCGAGGGCGGCGGCTTCTCCAACAGCCTGACCCAGTACGACGACATCAAGACCGGGCAGCTGTTCAAGAGCGAGGACCTGGCGCCCTTCAGCTTCCAGCTGGACCGCTTCCACGCGACCTACGAGCGCAGCGGCCCCCAGATGCGCACGCCGCGCACCTTCCGCGCCGATGTCACCTACTGGGACGGGGCGGACGGGCCCGCCCGCAAGACCTCGATCAAGGTGAACGAGCCGCTGGAGATCCAGAACTACAAGGTCTTCCTCCTGAACCACGGCTACTCGCCGGTCGTCACGGTCCGGGACGGCCAGGGCAACGTGGTCCACAAGGGGCCGGTGGTCGGGCTGCCGATCGACGGGGCCAACCTCACCGAGAGCATGGTGATCAAGCTCGGTGACTACCGCGACAAGAACGGCAAGCGTGACCAGGTCGCGTACCAGGGGCAGTTCCTGCCGACCTGGGTGCGCAGCAAGGGCATGTTCTCCCAGTTCCCGGCGCTGGACAATCCGGCGCTGGTGCTGACGGCCTACCACGGCAGCCTCGGCATCGACGGCGGCACTCCGCAGAGCGTGTACCAGCTCGACAAGTCGCGGATGAAGCAGTACCGGGAGGCCGACGGGAAGACCAAGTTCGCCCGGGCGCTCGCGCCCGGCGACACGATGAAGCTGCCGGGCGGCGAGGGCTCGCTGACCTTCGACGGCGTCAAGAGCTGGGCCAGCTTCCAGATCTCGCACAAGCCGGGCGACCAGACCGCCCTGCTGGGCGCCGTGGGCGCCCTGGTGGGCCTGGTCGGCTCGCTGTTCATCCAGCGCCGCCGGATCTGGATCCGGGCGGTGAAGGGCTCGGACGGCGCGACCGTCGTCGAGATGGCCGGGCTCGGCCGCAGCGAATACGCCAAGCTCCCCGAGGAGCTGGGTGATCTGGCCGTCCGGCTGCAGACGGACGCGCCCCCCACAGCAGAACCGGAAGACGGCCCTGACGAGGACGGCCCGAAGGCCGCGTCGACCCCCGGAGACACCGAAGAGCCTGCACACCCCGCAGATCCCGCAGAAGGAGCGAGCGCGTGAACCTCGCGGCCGCAGTCAACGAGAATCTCGCCCATTACAGCAATGTGCTGATCTACACGGCGATGGCGATCTACACCCTCGCCTTCCTCGCCCATATCGCCGAGTGGGTCTTCGGCAGCCGCAGCGCCGTGGGCCGCACCGCCGCCGCGCTCACCACCGAGACCGGGGCCGCCAACCGCGCCTCGGTCACGGTGCGGACCGCCGAGAAGGGCGGCGGCACCGCCGTGCTGGAGCGCCCGAAGGTCATCACCCGGTCCGCCGCGGGCAGCCGCGACGTCCCGGACGGGCCGGGCGCCGCGGGCGGCACCGAGCAGGGCGATGTCTACGGCCGGATCGCGGTGGGCCTCACCGTGCTGGCGTTCCTCACTCATGCCGGTGGTGTCCTCACCCGCGCGCTGTCCGTGGAGCGCGCGCCCTGGGGCAACATGTACGAGTTCTCCACGACCTTCGCCATGGTCGCGGTCGCCACGTACCTCGTGCTGCTCGCGCTGAAGAAGAACGTGCGCTGGATCGGTCTGCCCCTGGTCACCACGGTCCTCCTCGACCTCGGACTCGCTGTCTCTGTCTTGTACACCGACAGCGACCAATTGGTTCCGGCCCTGCACTCGTACTGGCTGTGGATCCACGTCAGCTGCGCGATCATCTCCGGCGCCGCGCTGTACATGGGAGCCGTCTCCACGCTGCTCTACCTCTTCCGCGACCGGTACGAGGCGCAGCTGGAGAACCCGGAGGGCAAGCAGTTCCGCCAGGGCGTCAAGTCCGTGCTGGCGCGGGTGCCGTCGGCGGCGTCGCTGGACAAGTTCGCGTACCGCATCAACGCCACGGTCTTCCCGCTGTGGACCTTCACGATCATCGCGGGCGCGATCTGGGCCGAGGCGGCCTGGGGCCGTTACTGGGGCTGGGACCCCAAGGAGGTCTGGTCGTTCATCACCTGGGTCGCCTACGCCTGCTACCTGCACGCCCGGGCGACCGCGGGCTGGAAGGGCCGCAAGGCCGCGTACCTCGCGCTGATCGCCTTCGCCTGCTACCTGTTCAACTACTACGGCGTCAACATCTTCATCACCGGCAAGCACTCCTACGCCGGAGTCTGACCCCGGCGTATCGCCCCCGACGCCCGCGCCGCCCGCGCCGTCTTCAGGACGCCGCGGGCGGCGTGCTGTCGTCCGGGCCGCCCTCGCCGCCCTTGCGGCGCAGCTCCTCCTCGCGGCGGCGCAGATCCGCCTCCCAGCTCTTGAGCAGCTCCTCGTCGCGGCCCTCGGGCGCCTCCGCGCCGCGCGCCTCCGGCGCGTCCTCCGGGGACTTCGGCGCGTCCCCCAGGGACTTCAGGAACTCCGGGTTGTCGTCCGGGGCGACCCACTCGCGCCGCGCCGCGGCCGTCGTGGCCCGCTTGCCTCCCACCAGCAGCCAGGAGATCGAGCCCACCACCGGGAACAGCAGGACGAGGATCGCCCAGAGCGGCTTGGGGATATAGCGGACGTCCTGCTCTTCGGTGGTGATGCAGTCGATGAACGCGTAGATGCTGAGTGCCAGCGGCACCAGGATCATCAGCACCCGGAGCATGAGGCGATCCCCCTGCGTGTGGTGTTCGGGGCGGTTCCGGCGGGCCCCAGTTACGGGACCAGGGTAGTGCGTACCGGATACTGGGACGCATGGCTTATGACGATCTTCGTTCCTTTCTGCGGGCGCTCGACAGGGAAGGCGACCTCAAGCGCGTCAAGGCCGAAGTCGATCCGTATCTGGAGATCGGCGAGATCGTCGACCGCGTGAACAAGGCGGGCGGTCCCGCGCTGCTCTTCGAGAACGTCAAGGGCGCGGCGATGCCGCTGGCCATGAACGTGTTCGGCACGGATCGCCGGCTCCTCAAGGCCCTGGGTCTGCGCTCGTACGACGAGATCAGCGAGAAGATCGGCGGGCTGGTCAAGCCCGAGCTGCCGCAGGGCTTCGGCGGGCTGCGCGAGGCGTTCGGCAAGCTCGGCTCCATGGCGCACGTACCGCCGAAGAAGGTGAAGGAGGCGCCGGTCCAGGAGACCGTGCTGACCGGCGACGACGTCGATCTCGACGCGCTTCCGGCGCTGTTCACCTGGCCCGAGGACGGCGGCTCGTTCTTCAACCTCGGCCTCACCCACACCAAGCATCCGGAGACCGGGGTGCGCAACCTCGGCCTCTACCGCCTCCAGCGCCATGACCGCCGCACCATCGGCATGCACTGGCAGATCCACAAGGACAGCCGCAACCACTACCAGGTCGCGGCCCGGCGCGGGGAGAGGCTGCCGGTCGCGATCGCCTTCGGCGCGCCGCCCGCCGTGACGTACGCGTCGACCGCCCCGCTCCCCGGTGACATCGACGAGTACCTGTTCGCGGGGTTCGTGCAGGGCCGGCGGATCGAGATGGTCGACTGCAAGACGGTGCCGCTCCAGGTCCCGGCCGCCGCCGAGGTCGTCATCGAGGGCTGGCTGGAGCCCGGGGAGATGCTGCCGGAGGGGCCGTTCGGCGACCACACCGGCTTCTACACGCCCCAGGAGCCGTTCCCGGCGCTGACCATCGACTGTGTGACGATGCGGTCCCGTCCGCTGCTCCAGTCGATCGTGGTGGGCCGTCCGCCGACCGAGGACGGGCCGCTGGGGCGGGCGACCGAGCGGTTCTTCCTCCCGCTCCTTAAGATCATCATCCCGGACATCGTGGACTACCACCTGCCCGAGTCGGGCGGCTTCCACAACTGTGCGATCGTCTCGATCGACAAGAAGTACCCCAAGCACGCGCAGAAGGTCATGCACGCCATCTGGGGCGCCCACATGATGTCGCTGACCAAGCTGATCGTCGTCGTCGACGCGGACTGTGACGTACACGATCTGCACGAGGTGTCCTGGCGCGCGCTGGGGAACACCGACTACGCCCGCGATCTGACCGTGGTCGAGGGCCCGGTCGACCATCTCGACCACGCCTCGTACCAGCAGTTCTGGGGCGGCAAGGCGGGCATCGACGCGACCGCCAAGTGGCCCGAGGAGGGCTACACCCGCGACGGCGGCTGGCCGCACATGGTCGAGTCCGATCCGGAGGTGGCCGATCGGGTGACCCGACGCTGGAAGGAATTCGGACTGTGACCTCCGCCGCGGCCGCCGTGCCCCAACCCGGCCGGACCAGGTCGTTCCTGCGCCTGGTGATGATCGAGCATTCCGTCTTCGCGCTGCCCTTCGCGTACACCGCCGCGCTGACCGCGATGCAGCTGTGGGACGGCGGCGTCCACTGGATCAAGCTGCTGCTGATCACGGTCGCGATGGTGGGCCTGCGCACCTTCGCGATGGCCGCCAACCGGATCATCGACCGCGAGATCGACGCGCGGAACCCCCGGACCGCCTCCCGCGAGCTGGTCACCGGCGCGGTCTCGGTGCGCACCGCCTGGACCGGGGCGCTGGTCGCGCTCGTCGTCTTCCTGGGCGCCGCCGCGCTGCTCAACCCGCTGTGCCTGGCGCTGGCGCCGGTCGCGGTCGTCCCGATGGTGGTCTATCCGTACGGCAAGCGGTTCACCGACTTCCCGCACGCCATCCTGGGCCTCGCCCAGGCCATGGGCCCGATCGGGGCCTGGATCGGGGTCACCGGGGAGTGGTCGTGGGACGCGGTGATCCTCGGCCTCGCGATCGGCATCTGGATCGGCGGGTTCGACCTGATCTACGCCTGCCAGGACGTGGCCGCCGACCGGGCGCACGGGGTGCGGTCGGTACCGGCGCGTTTCGGCATCGCTGGGGCGCTCCACGGGGCGCGCGCCTGCCATGTGATCACCACGCTGCTGCTGGTCTGGTACGCGCTGGCCACCGGCGCCGGGGTCTTCTTCTGGCTGGGGCTGGTGATCGTGGCGGCGGCGTTCGCGTATGAGCACACGATCGTGCGCCCGGACGATCTCTCCCGCCTGAACCGCGCCTTCTTCACGGTGAACGGCTTCATCGGAATCGCCCTGTTCTGCTGCGCTCTGCTCGACCTGGTGGTGCGGGGCCTCGGCCCGTGAGAGCCGCCGGATAGGCTCGGTGTGTGGAGCCGCCGCACAGGCCGAACAGGCCGCACGAAGAAGTGAGCAGACGCCGGCCCTGGGTGGTCGGCGTGTCCGGCGCGTCCGGGACGCCGTACGCCGCCTCGGTGCTGCGCGCGCTGCTGCACGCGGGGGAGGCCGTCGACCTCGTCGTCAGCCGCTCCTCGCGGCTGACGCTGCTGGACGAGACGGGGATCGGCTTCCGGGACGCGCGCTGGCGGGAGGATCTGCGCCGCTGGCTGGCGCGCGGCGCGGACGGTACGCCCGACGCCTTCGACGTACCCGTGGACGCGGCGGATGTGCGGCACTGGGCGGCCGGGGACCTGGCCGCCGGGCCGTCATCGGGCAGTTACGCCGTCAAGGGGATGCTGATCGTCCCCGCGAGCACCGCGTGTGTGGCCGGGGTCGCGCTGGGGCTGTCGAAGGATCTGCTGCAGCGGGCCGCGAGCGTGACGCTCAAGGAGCGGCGCCCGCTCGTGGTGTCGGTGCGGGAGACCCCGCTGAACGGGCAGACCCTGCGGCATCTGGTGACGCTGGACGAGGCGGGCGCCGTGGTGCTGCCCGCCTCGCCGGCGTTCTACGCGGGGGCGACGCACATCCAGGACCTGGTGGACTTCGTCGCGGGGCGGGTGCTGGACGCGGCGGGGGTGCCGCACAAGCTGTACCGCCGGTGGGAGGGGGAGCTCGGTGGAGACCGGGGACCGGATGAGGCCCCCTAGCGCGTCCAGCGCTTCCTGGCGCGGGCGGCGCGGGCCGCGACGACGGCCGCGCGGCGGGCCGTGCGGGAGACGGGACGGTCGGGGGTGCGGATCACGGCACGCGAGCGGCCGGCCAGTTCCCGCAGCTCCAGCATGCGGGCTTCAAGACCTTCGATCGTGTACACGGTGAGTTCTCATCTCCTGAGGTAACAGGCCGAACGCCTAGAGGATTTGCAGGACTTGTGGTCCTGATGCCTTAGATTCTACATGTAATGACGCTCTAACCCTGAATAATGGAAGGCGCACGGCATATGGACGCGGTGGACAGGCAGCTCATCCAGGCCCTGCGGGAGAACGGCAGGGCCTCGTACGCGGAGCTGGGCAGGCTCGTCGGCCTCTCCGGGCCCAGCGTCACGGACCGGATCAACCGCCTGGAGGCGGCCGGGGTGATCACCGGCTATCGCGCGACCGTGGACGCGGCCTCCCTCGGGCTCGGCGTCACCGCCCTCATCGGCATCCAGCTCTCCGACGCCACCGACCACGAGGAGTTGGCGCACCGGCTGCGCGACCTCTCCGAGATCGAGGACTGCTGGTTCATCGCGGGCGACGACTCGTACATGCTCAAGGTGCGCGCCTCGGACGTGGACGGTCTGGAGCGCACGATCCGCAGACTGTCCGGCACCAAGGGCGTCTCCCGGACGCGTAGCACGATCGTGCTGTCCACGAAGTGGGAGAACCGGGTCGGCGAACTTCCCGAGGACACCGAGGCGTAGTCTCGGCTTCAGGCCGACACCGGCACGACGACGTAGGGCCAGACGTATGGGAGGCGGCCGTCGCATGAGCGCAGCGACACACGACGCGGGTTTCAAGCGCGAGTTGGAGCAGAAGGTTCTCGCGGGGGAGCGGCTCACCCGTGAGGACGGCCTCGCCCTGTACGAGTCCGACGACCTGGCCTGGCTGGGCGGGCTCGCCCACGAGGTGCGCACCCGCAAGAACGGCGACGTCGTCCACTTCAACGTCAACCGTCATCTCAACATGACGAACGTGTGCACCGCGTCCTGCGCCTACTGCTCCTTCCAGCGCAAGCCGGGGGAGAAGGACGCGTACACGATGCGCATCGAGGAGGCCGTCCGCCTCGCCAAGGCGATGGAGAACGACAAGCTCACCGAGCTGCACATCGTCAACGGGCTGCACCCCACCCTGCCGTGGCGCTACTACCCGCGGTCGCTGAAGGCGCTCAAGGAGGCGCTGCCCGCGGAGGTGTCGCTGAAGGCCTTCACCGCCACCGAGATCCACCACTTCGAGAAGATCTCCGGGATGTCCGCGTCCGAGATCCTGGACGAGCTGATCGACGCCGGTCTGGAGTCGCTGACCGGCGGCGGCGCGGAGATCTTCGACTGGGAGGTCCGGCAGCACATCGTCGACCACGACACCCACTGGGAGGACTGGTCGCGCATCCACCGGCTGGCGCACGAGAAGGGCCTCAAGACCCCGTGCACCATGCTGTACGGGCACATCGAGGAGCCCCGGCACCGGGTGGACCACGTGCTGCGGCTGCGTGAGCTGCAGGACGAGACCGGCGGCTTCCAGGTCTTCATCCCGCTGCGCTACCAGCACGACTTCGTGGACATGCAGGACGGCAAGATCCGCAACCGGCTGCAGGCGCGCACCTCCATGGCGACCGGCGCGGAGGCGCTGAAGACCTTCGCGGTCTCCCGGCTGCTGTTCGACAACGTCCCGCACGTCAAGGTCTTCTGGGTGATGCACGGGGTGCAGACCGCGCAGCTCGCCCTCAACCACGGCGCGGACGACATGGACGGCTCGGTCGTCGAGTACAAGATCACGCACGACGCGGACAACTACGGCACGCCGAACAAGCTGACCCGCGACGATCTGCTGGACCTGATCCGGGACGCGGGCTTCCGCCCGGTGGAGCGCAACACCCGGTACGAGACCATCCGCGAGTACGAGGGCCCGGACCCGGCCCGGCGCGAGTCGCCGCAGCCGATGCGGGTGTGAGGCCCACCGTCTGAGGGGCGGCGCGGCGGGTACCCGGGGGCCATGAGCGCCCGTACCGCCCCGGAGGACGCGTACACCGCCGAGCCCTTCGTGCCCGGCGGCGCCGGTCTGGACGCGCTCCGGGAGGCGGCCGCCGGATGCCACGGCTGTCCGCTGCACCGCGAGGCCACCCAGACCGTGTTCGGCGCGGGCGCCCCGGACGCCCGCGTCCTCCTCGTCGGCGAGCAGCCCGGCGACCAGGAGGACCGGCAGGGCAAGCCGTTCGTCGGGCCGGCGGGCAGGGTGCTGACCCGGGCGCTGGACGAGGCCGGGGTGGACCCGGACGAGACGTACATCACGAACGCCGTCAAGCACTTCAAGTTCACGGTCGTCCCCGAGCGCGGCAAGCGGCGCATCCACAAACCGCCCAGCCTGCGCGAGATGACCGCCTGCCGTCCCTGGCTGGTCGCGGAGGTGGCGGCGATCGACCCCGAGATGATCGTGGCGCTCGGCGCGACCGCAGGGAAGGCGCTGCTGGGGTCGTCGTTCCGGGTGACCGAGCAGCGCGGGATGCTGCTGCCGTGCCCGGCGCTGGACGACCACGAGATGGTCGCCACGATCCACCCGTCCGCCGTGCTGCGGGCCGACGACCGCGAGGCGGTCTACCAGGGGCTGGTGTCGGACCTGCTGGTCGTGGCCGAGGCACTGGGCTGAGGACTCCGACACCTGCTCGGATATCGTCGTCCGCATGCCGCTGACGTTCGACCTCGATCCCGAGACCACCCCTGAGCTGCTCGACTCGATCCGTACGCTCTGGGCCGACGTCTCGAACGCGGGCGGGGCGGTCGGCTTCGTACCCCCGGTGACCACGGAGGACGTACGGCCCGAGCTGATCAAGCACCTGACCGCGATGGCCGAGGGGCGCACCCGGCTGCTCGTCGGCCGGGACGAGACCGGCGCGGCGGCCGCGACCGCCTTCTTCACCCTCAACACCCACCGGCTGATGCGGCACTGGTGCTGGCTCTACAGCGTGATGGTGCACCCCTCCCACCAGGGCAAGGGCTACGGCCGCGACCTGATGGCCGCCGTCGAGGAGGCCGCGCGCGGGATGGACGGCATCCGGGGGATACGGCTCACCTGCCGGGGCGGCACCGGGGTGGACCGGTTCTACGCCGGGTGCGGCTACAAGGAGGTCGGCCGGGTGCCGGGGGCGATCAAGGTCGCGGACGACGACTTCCGCGACGACATCACCATGTGGCTGCCGCTGACCTGAGCGCCGCCGAACCGGCTACCGCTGAATTGATCAGAAACCGGACGTGATTCACTGGGAGGGCAGGAACTTCCAGCAGAAAGAGGACCCCGCCGTGTCCCTCAAGCCGAGCGCCACGTTCCGCTACACCAGCATGCGCCTGGGGATCTTCGCCGGTTGCTTTCTGATCATGTGGGGCCTGGTCTACTTCCGCGTGGTCCCCGCCGGCCTCGGCGCCTCCAACCTGTTCTGGGTCGTCCTGCTCGCGCTGGTCGTGTCCGCCCCGCTCAGCTTCGTCCTGCTGCGCAAGCAGCGCGAGGCCATGGCGGTGCAGGTCGCCGAGCGCGTGGACCGGGCCAAGGAGCGGCTGGCGGCGAGCCAGAGCCAGGAGGACGGCGCGCAGGACGGCGCACAGGCCGGCGCGCGCAACAGCGCGTAGGACGGCGTGTAAGGCTCCTCACACCCCGCACACGTTTCCGGCGCCCCCTGGGCCAGCAGCCGCTGGCTCAGGGGGCGTTGAGCTGTTTCCGGCCACCTCGGCGGGCCCCTGGCCCGTCCGATACGTCAAAGATTTTCTTTGGGTTCCCCAAAGACGCGGTGTTAATGTACTTGTCATGAAGACAGCAGCCGCGCCCCGTAACGCAGCGAGCGTTCCGCTCGTGGCGCGCCTGCACATCGATCTTTGCCGCTGCCGGTCCGCGGCCTGTCAACGCCGCTGACCCCTCTCGTACAGCGGCCGGAGATCCCGTACGGACTCCTGGCTTTCTCTCGCCCTTCTTACCTCCCCCGGAGTGTGTCCGTTGTCGTCCCTCCCCGAGACGTCCGGCCGGACGTCGTCCTTCCGCCTGCCCAAGGTGCCGTTCTGGGCGCAGATCCTGCTGGGTCTCGTCCTCGGCGTGGTGCTCGGCTGGGTCGCCCGCAGCGGCGACGTCGGCTGGCTGGTCACCACGCTCGACAAGATCGGCTCGATCTTCGTCCAGCTGCTGAAGCTCGCCGTCGCCCCGCTGGTCTTCTTCGCGATCCTGATATCGATCACGAACCTGCGGAACGTCAGCAACGCCGCCCGGCTGGCCACCCGCACGCTGCTGTGGTTCATGGCCACCTCGCTCATCGCGGTCGCCATCGGCCTGGCCATCGGCCTGCTCACCAACCCGGGCGCGGGCACCGGCCTGACCGCGAAGGACGGCGCCAAGCCGGACCACGCCGGGTCCTGGCTGGACTTCCTCACGGGCATCGTGCCGACGGACGTCATCACGCCGTTCACCGATCTGCAGGTGTTGCAGATCGTCTTCATGGCCGCCGTCGCGGGCGTCGCCGCCCTGCAGCTCGGCGAGAAGGCGCAGCCGATCCTCACCCTGAGCCAGTCGGTGCTGGAGCTGCTGCAGAAGGCCCTGTGGTGGGTCATCCGCCTCGCCCCGCTGGGCAGCCTGGGGCTCATCGGCTCCGCCATCGCCGAGTACGGCTGGAACCTCATCAGCAAGTACGCGACCTTCACCGCCGACGTCTACATCGGCTGCGCACTGGTGATGTTCGGCGTCTACCCGCTGCTGCTGGCGACCGTCGCGAAGGTCAACCCGCTGAGCTTCTTCAAGGGCGCCTGGCCCGCGATCCAGCTGGCCTTCGTCTCCCGCTCCTCGGTCGGCACCATGCCGCTCACCCAGAAGGTCACCGAACGCCTGGGCGTGCCCAAGGAGTACGCGTCCTTCGCGGTGCCCTTCGGCTCGACCACCAAGATGGACGGCTGCGCCTCCATCTACCCGGCCCTCGCGGCGATCTTCATCGCCGAGATCTTCGGTGTGCACCTCGGGGTCGGTGACTACCTGCTGATCGCCTTCGTCTCGGTCATCGGCTCCGCCGCCACGGCCGGTCTCACGGGCGCGACGGTCATGCTCACCCTGACCCTCTCCACCCTCGGCCTCCCGCTGGAGGGCGTCGGCCTGCTGATGGCGATCGACCCGGTCCTGGACATGATGCGGACGGCCACCAACGTCGCCGGACAGGCCCTGGTGCCGGTCGTGGTCTCGGCCCGCGAGAAGATCCTCGACCACGACGCCTACACCCACGCCACCTCCTCGCCCCTGGACAACCGCGACGAGGCGGCCGCCGAGCCGGAGCGCCAGCTGGCCACCGCGTAGCGATCGCCCCGTACTGCCTCGACATCGCCCCCGCTCTCGGCAGAGAGCGGGGGCGATGTGCCGCGGGTGGGCTGATCGTCCGTGGTGAGCCTCGGTGCCGGCCAGCCTCACCTCGGGGCAAGCATCATCGCTGCCCGCGCCGAGAACGAAGACGCGGTGAAGACCCACCTCGCAGAGGCCAAGGTTTACGCGGGTCGGGTGGGTGAGGCCACGGACGTGCACTGCGGCTGCACGCAGCCCTGTGCTACGCGCTCGGCGACGAGCCTGCACCGGCAAAGGCGCCGGAGGGTCGACAGCTGGTCCGTTATACCCGGGCGGGCGATAGCCCGTACGGCGGTCGGCGGCCCGACAGCCCGGCGCGTCGCAAGGCGCGCCTTTGGGCGTGAACCTCCGCTGCTCCAGCTCACGGCACTCGCCCGAGCCTCCCGGGCCACTGCGCTGTGCGGCCGGCCGTTCAGGAGTCGAGGCCGAGCTTCATGTAGATCGTTTCGTAGCCGTCGGCGAAGCTCAGCTCGGAGTTGAGGAACGCGGTGCGGGGCGGGACGTTGACGCGCACCGTGGCCTCCATGCGCTCGTCGTCGGCGAGGCGGTCGGGCAGGGCTCCGGGCTTCATGTCGTCGACCTTCCAGGTGCCGTACACGATGGAGCCATCGGGCAGGGACTGGCCTTCGTAGAGGCTTTCGTGGAGGTCGCTGCCGACGAGGTCGAGGACCTTGCCGCTGCCGTTGACGATCAAGAGGGTGTATGTGTACGTGAGGTCACCGGGCTGGTGGGTGTCGTCACCCGGGACCGGGCGGACTCGCCGAGGCGTGCCGAAGGTCACGTCCACCCCGTTCTCGTACGGCTGCAGAATCCCGTCACGCTCCGGGTTTTCGCCGGTGACATCGATGCTGCCGTCGTGGGCCTCGATGTCACGCTCCACCGACCAGCTCAGGTAGAGGACCGCGCACACGCCGCACAGGACCAGGACGAGCAGCACGACCAGGACCGATGTGACCGCGCCGCGAGCGCTGGCGACCTCGGATTCGGGCGTCGGGCCCAGCTCCGGCTGCGATGGGCCGGGCCGGGGGGCGTGCTGGCGGGATGTGGGCATGACCGGAAGCTATGGCGCCGGACCGGGCCGCCACATCCGTGCGGAGACGGAGGGCGCCTGAGTAGGGAGGCTCAGGTGACGTCCGGGTGCCTCAGTGATAGGAGAGGGTCCCCCTTCGATCAAAGGGTGCTGTATTTCTGTCAGTTCCTTTCACGGTATGTGTTATCCGGTGTTACGGCGCTAATATGTGCTTCGTGTACATGCGGTCGTAACGGGGGGAACACGCATGCCTGACACCACGGCGGGGAAATCCCTGCGCTCCGCACGCGACTTGATCGAAAAAGCGCTCAGGGAGATGGCGGACAAGGCCGTCCTGCCGAAACCGGGTGCCGATCGGGGCGTGGTCGGCAAAATCGCGCTCCGCCACATCCTGAAGATGATCGATGTCGTGATCGCGGCCCTGGAGGCCCCGCCGGAATCCGACTCGATCGTCGTGTACGGGATCCTCGCCGAGGAGTGCGAGCCCGTTCTGGGGCTGCCGTCGAGTGATGTCTTCAGCGCGCTGGTGGAGCTGTGCGGCGAGCCGCACGGGGCGGCCGTCCGGCCGGAACTGCCCCGGGCGAAGCGGTCGGTGATCGAGACGATCCGCCGGGAGATCGTCGCGGTGACCGTCGAATACCGGGCCCGGCCCGGGGACACGGGGGTGCGGATCATCGAGATGCTGTACGGCGCCGACCGGCGGAAGGTGCGGCGCAAGCGCATCAAGCAGGAGATCGACTGGGGCGACATTCCCGAGGAAGTGCGCGCGCGGATCATTCGTGACGGCGATGAGGGCGTCACCCTGAGCCTTCCGCTGGGGAGGGCCTGATGGCCTTCTTCATTCCGCTGATCATCATGGCCATCGGGCTGGCCATGTGGAACCGGATCATGGTCTGGGCCCGGGATCAGCTTTTTCCCTGGGTGGCCGAGCACATTCCCTGGATGTCCGACACGGTGAAGCTCGCGTTCACCGCGCTGGACAAGTACGCCACCGCGATGCGCGGAAATGTGAAGGCGGCCTGGAAACAGCTGCGGTCCTATCTGCTCGAACAGGTCATCGAGTTCGAGAAGGGGATGGCCCCGAACACCTATGTCCGGCGCATGACCGCGCTGATGAAGAACCAGCTGCGCGGTGACGCGCCGGTCAAGCGAATCGTGGTCGAGGAGGACGTCGCCTGGGACGACCTTCCCGAGAAATACCGTCAGTCGCTGCTGGCGGGCGACGGGCGCGGTTATCGCATGGACGTGACCAGGATGCGCGACCAGGAACTCGAAGAATGATCCGCACAGGAAGAAACAGGCAGATGTCGCTGTGGTGGTGGACGGGCGTCGGCGTCGTGGTGGTGGGTGCGGCCCTGGTCGTGTCGCGGCGGTGGCCGCGGCCCGCCGGGCGGGCGCGGGGCGGCCGGCTCACCGCCGTCGTGCTGGACGCCCTGGCCGAGGAGTGGGCGGCGCGCATGGACGCGCGCCCGGATGACATCCGGGCCGCCGTTCTCGGCGCCGGATCCGCCGGGCTGTACGCCCGGCTCGTATCGGAAGTGCGCGGGGTGGAGGTCGTGTTCATCAGGCCCGCGACCGGGCGGTCGGTCGCGCACACCATCGTCCGCTGCGCCTTCGGCAATCCCCAAAGCGCCCTGGTGACCGAGACCGTCACCGATTGGGACGACATTCCCGACGGTGTCCGCGCGGAGTTCATCCGCCAGGAAGTCGACGAGGTCAGCCGCCGCTGGACCGTGGCGGGCTGACATCCACTGATACGGGGGGCAGTGAATGGACGAGGGACGCAACTCGGTGCCGCCGCGCTGGACGTTCACCGATGTGCGTGGCGGCGCGGCCACGACGACGGCTGCGACGGTGACCGCGAAAGCCGGACCCGCCGAACGCGGCGGGGAATCGCCGGAGGCCGTCGAATTCCGGGTGGAACAGCCCGTGCGGACCTTCGGCGATCTCGTTCTCGCCGAGGTGGTGCGCCGGCGCGTCGACACCGCGCTGAACCTGGTCGCGCACCGGGACGTGCTGTTCAGGGAATGGAATCTGGCCGCGATCTCCCCGCACCGGGGCGGCGCGGTGGTGAGCCTGTACGGCCCGCCCGGTACGGGGAAGTCCGCGTGCGCGGAGGCCATCGCGCACCGGCTCGGCCGTCCGTATCTCAGGGTCGGCTACGCCCAGATCGAATCCCGGTACGTCGGGGAGACGCCGAAGAACATCGTGCGCTGTTTCGCCGAGGCCCGCCGGAGCGATGCCGTGCTCATCTTCGACGAGGCGGACTCCATTCTCGGGCGGCGGCTGAGCCGGGTCACCCAGAGCGCCGACCACAGCGTCAATGTGTCCCGCTCGGTGATGCTCACCGAACTGGACCATTTCGACGGTGTCGTGGTCTTCACGACGAACTTCCCCGAAAACTACGATGTGGCGTTCGTCCGGCGGATCCTGGCGCACATCCGGCTGGAACTCCCCGACCTCGCCGCACGGCGCGATCTGTGGACCAAACTCCTCCCGAAGGAACTCCCGCTGCACCCCGAGGTCACCGCCGACATCCTGGCGGCGGAATCCGAGGGCATGGCCGGCGGCGACATCGTCAACGTCGTCATGGCCGCCGCCGCGGCGGCCGTCGCCCGGCGCGGCGAGCGGCGCGTGGTCGAACTCGCCGATCTGCGCGGCGAACTGGCCGCCACGGCCCGGGCGCGGCGCGAGGTCGGGAACCCGCCCGCGTCGCCGCGCCTGGTGGCCTGGGAGGACGTGCCCCCATCCGGCTCAGGGGCGGGCGAGGGCGGTGGCCAGCAGGGGTAGCGCACGGCCCAGTTCGCGCTCCCAGTACGGCCAGGTGTGGGTGCCGGGGCCGTAGAGGCGGGCGGTGAGGGCCAGGCCGTGGGCCCGGGCGCGGCGTACGTAGTCCTGGGCCATCAGCCCGAGGCCCTGCTCGAGGGTGTCGACGGGACGGTCGGCGGGGTCCAGCGGCCCGGGGTTGCCGTCGCCGCAGGAGACGTACACCGGGTAGCCGCGCGGGAGCCGGGTGAGCTGGGTGTACGGGTCGTGGGCCGCCCACAGGGCGGACTGGGCCGTGGGGTCGCCCCACAGGTCGGTGGGGTCGGCCCCGTACCGCTGGACGATGCCCTGGACGCCGGCCGGGTCCCGCAGCGGGTGGACGACGCCGCTGAACGACGCGGCGGCGCGGAAGAGGCGGGGGTGGCGGGCCGCGTAGGACAGGGCACCGAAGCCGCCCATGGACAGGCCCGCGATCGCCCGGCGGCCGTTGCCGCGCAGCGCGCGCTCCAGCAGTGGGCGCAG
Organism: Streptomyces sp. NPDC019937; assembly: GCF_040631655.1. Classification (NCBI taxonomy): domain Bacteria; kingdom Bacillati; phylum Actinomycetota; class Actinomycetes; order Kitasatosporales; family Streptomycetaceae; genus Streptomyces; species Streptomyces sp. NPDC019937. The sequence goes on along the minus strand of NZ_JBEYAL010000032.1, from coordinate 72,615 downwards.
CTCGGCGAGGTGGAAGGTCTCCCAGGCGGGCGGGCCGTAGGCACCGTCGTTCCACCAGTTCGAGTAGAACCCGGCGGGGCCGCCCTCCGGGGACACCACCAGGGCGGGGAGGGACGCGGTCAGACCCTCGACGTCGGTGTTGAGGGTCCAGGCCTGCCAGCCCGGGCCGGGGTCGCAGCAGCCGTGCAGGAGGTACAGGACCGGCCAGCGGTGGTGCGGCCTGCGGTCGTAGTCGCGGGGCAGCAGGACGCGGGCGTGGCCGTCGCGGGCGAGGGCGGGGGAGTCGATCGTCAGGTCGAGGACGCGCTCGCTGACGCGCTCGGCGGCGGTGATGCGCGCGCGGTCGGCGGCGGCGCCACGGGCGCGGTCGCCGGGCCGGGAGCGGGCCTCGGCGGGGGTGGGGAGCAGGGGCGCGGCGGCCAGTGCGGCGAGAGCGGCGGCGGCGCGGCGGCGGGAGGGCATCGTCCGTATCTCCTTCGCTTCGGTGCGTGCGGAGCTGAACGGGGCGTTGCGCAGGTGTTGTTGACACTGTGAAGGGACCGGCGTGCCGTGACAAGAGTGGGGCGCCGACCACGTGATCTTCGTCCCGGTCCGCCGTAGGCTGATGGTCGTAAGAGTGTGCGGGGGCACTGTCGTAAGGGGGGCGGTCCGCGTGGGCGGGGCGACGAGGAGCAAGCGCGTACCGCGGGTGGTGCGGGAGCAGCAGATGCTGGACGCGGCGGTGCGGGCCTTCGCGCGGCGCGGTTACAGCCACGCCTCGATGGACGACATCGCCGAGCTGGCCGGGGTGTCGAAGCCGCTGGTCTATCTGTACCTCAACTCCAAGGAAGAGCTGTTCGCCGCGTGTGTACGGCGCGAGGCGGCGGCGCTGGTGGCCGCGGTGCGGGGCGCGGTCGAGCGGGGTGCCCCGGCGGACCGTCAGCTGTGGAGCGGGCTGAGCGGCTTCTTCGCGCACACCGCCCGCCACCCCGACGGATGGGCGCTGCTGCACGTCCAGGCGCGGACGCACGGGCACCCTTACGCGCACGAAGTGTCGGCGATGCGGGCGGAGATCGTGACGTTCGTGACCCAGCTGATCGCGGCGGCGGCGCGGAAGGGCGCCCGGGAGCGGCGGCTGGCGGCCGCCGAGGTGTCCGGGCTCGCGCACGCGCTGGTCGGGGCGGCCGAGTCGCTGGCGGACTGGGCGGGCGAGGCGGCGGACCGGGACGGCCCCTCGGCCCAGGAGGCGGCGGCCACCCTCATGAACTTCGCCTGGGCCGGGCTCGGGAACCTGCTGCGCGGTCAGGGCTGGTCGCCCGCCCAGCGGCTCTGACGGCCCCGGCGCGGATCAGCCGATCCGCGCCCGCTCGTACAGCGCCGCCGGGTCCGCCGCGCGGGACACCGCCGAGGGGTGCAGATCCCGCTGGGACGATGGATGCCGGACGCCCTCACGCCAGGCCGCGGACGGGTCGGTTCCGCTGTCCGAGCCCGCCTTGTCCGGCGCCAGGTCCAGCGGCAGGAAGTTGGACGGGGCGGTGTGCCAGCCGTCCGGCGCCACCCGGGTGGCCAGCAGGTACGTCCGCCCGGGCAGCAGCGCCGGGGCGTCGCCCACGACGACCCGTTGCCGCCGCAGCGGGTCGTCGCCGCCCTCCTGGGCGACCCGTACGTTTCCGGACACCTTCCCCTTGAGGGTGGACTGGACCTCGACCCGGTACGTGGTCCACAGCAGCCGGTCGCCGTCGGTGTGCCGCACCCCCTCGCGGGCGGTGACCTTGCCGACGAAGACGTCGTCCGCCCAGCCCGCGGCCAGCCCCGGCGTGTCCAGCCGGACGGCGTAGGTGGGGTGGTAGTGCGTACTGCCGTAGGGGATCTCGAACCAGGCCAGTGCGGCGCCGCCCACCGCCGCCAGGGCCGTGGTCAGCGCGATCGTCCCGGTTCGGCGGCTCATGAGCCCCACACGGCCCGGTACGCGGCGATGTCGGCGGCGGCGGGGGCGAAGGCGGTGCGGGTGTCGCTGCAGTACATGACCGCGCCGCGGGCCGAGCGGTGGCCCAGCCGGAGGGCGTGGCCCAGCTCATGGGTGACGATGCCGCGCTTGACGTCGGCCGGGTACGAGCCGAGGAAGTGGTCGTTGAGGACGATGTCGTCGGAGCCCAGCTCATGGGATTCCCACAGCCCCGACCAGCCGATGTCGGCGCGGTCGACGTCGGTCGCGTCGACGTCCGCGTAGGCCGCTCCGGTGTGCGGCTTGATGTCGACCTTGCCCAGGGCGTTCCAGCTCTCCCGGGCCCGCGCCCACTCCGCGGTGTACTTGGTGTGCAGGCTGTACGTCAGCTCCGAACCGTCCACCGATCCGATCGTGTTCGGGTCGTCGGGGCAGGCGGCGGCGAGCGCCGGTGGCGCGGGCAGCCCCGCGAACAGCCCGGCGGTCAGGGACGCGCTCACCGCGACGCGTATACACCGCCGGGCGAAACGGGCGCCATGACATCGACCCACGTCCGCAAACCCCTCGTTCGTGTGAGGCCCGAGAGCTTCAACGTACGAGGGGCCGCGGGGCGCCGCATGCGCACGGGGGCCTCCCGGGGGATGCGGAGGCCCCGGGGCGCCGGTGGCTCAGGTGCCGCAGTTGCCGCCGGCCGGCTCGTCGGCGAGCCGCGCGCCGAGCCAGGCCAGGGCCGGGGGGATCCCGCTGATCGCGGTCGTCACGTGGTCGGTCGGATAGCTCTTCCACTCCACCGGCGTGCCCCGCTCGCACCACCGGGTGCGCAGGTCCGCACCGACCTGGTGCGGGATCAGCTCGTCCGTGAGGCCGTGGTAGAGGTAGACCGGATGGTCGGGGGCGTCGTCGCCCAGCTTGGAGGTGCGCAGCGCGAGCTGCCAGAGCGGCGAGGCCAGCGGATCGCGGACGGTCACGTCCGACAGGTTCTGGAAGAGCCCGGCGATGGTGCTGATCGAGACGCAGTTGTTCCGCATGAAGGCGACATCGTCCTTGCCCTTCTGGTTGAGGTAGGAGTCGAGCGCCAGTTCGGGGAAGGCGGCGTCCTGCCCGGCGAGCGCCATCAGGGCCAGCCCGGCGCCCACGCCGCCGTCGTTGTACTCCAAGGTGGCGGGCAGATCGGCGGGCACGCCCCCGGCGACCGTGCCCTTCACGCGCAGCTCGGGCGCGTACGAGGAGCGCAGCTGGGCGGCCCAGCCGGCCGCCTGGCCGCCCTGCGAGTACCCCATGATCCCGACCGGGCCGTCCGGTGAGAGGCCCGCCTCGGGGAGCCGCTGCGCGGCGCGCGCCGCGTCCAGCAGGGCGTGCCCCTCGGACCGGCCGACGGTGTAGGTGTGGTCCTCCGGGGTGCCCAGGCCCTCGTAGTCGGAGACGGCGACGGCCCAGCCGCGGCGCAGGGCCAGGTCGATCAGCTGGCCCTCGGAGCTGGTGCCCTGCGGGAAGCGGCCGGAGGCGGCGCAGTCGTCGGCGAGGCCGACGGCGCCCATGCCCCAGGTGACGAGCGGACGGGGGCCGGTCTTGCCGTCGTCGGGGACGATGACGGTGCCGGAGACGACGTTGCCCTCGCCCCGGGCGGTGGTCGAGCGGTAGGTGATGTGCCAGGAGCGGGTGGTGACCGGTGCGCCGGGCACGGCGCGGAACGAGGTGGGGGACGTGGTGACGAGGTCGCCGGGCCTGCCCTGGGTGGCGGCGGTCCGGTTGGTGTCGGTCGTGGCCATGGCCGGTGGTGCGGTGGGCAGCGCGGCCGCCAGGGTCAGGGCGGCGAGGGTGGCGAGCACGGTGGTGCGGGTGCGCATACGGCTCTCCCAACGGTGCGGATGGTGCTGCGGTGCTGTGTGGGGGACCGTAGAGACGTGTGGTTTGTCTGTTGCTGACCGGAGCGCTCAGATTCGCTGGCCTTATCTCTCACCCGGCCTCTCTCCTTCGCCGGTGCGGCCGTACGCCAGCCGGTAGGCGCCCGGTGTCATCCCCGTCCAGCGCCGGAACGCCCGGTGGAACGCGGCGCCTTCGGAGAAGCCCAGCCGCACCGCCAGCTCCTCGATCGGCTCACCGGTGGCGCGCAGGCTGCCGAGCGCCGCGTCCCGCCGCACCTGGTCCTTGAGCCGCTGGAAGGAGGTGCCCTCCTCGTCCAGCCGCCGGCGCAGCGTCGCGGGGCTGACCGCGAGCCGGGCCGCGACCTCCCGCAGGTCCGGCAGCCGCCCGGGGCGGTGCCCGCCCGGCCCGCCGCCGGTCCGCAGGCCCCCGGCGAGCGCGTGGCGCACCTGCTGGGCGACGGTCGTGCCGTACTCGGAGCGGCCGAGAAGCCCGTCGGGCGCGCGGCGCAGCAGCGCCTGGAGGGACGCCTCGTCCTGGATCACGGGCGCGGACAGCCAGCGGGGTTCGAATCCGGCCGCCGTGCGGTCCCCGCCGAAGTACGGCGTGCAGTCGAACAGTTGCTCGTACTCGTCCGCGTGCGGGGGCGCCGGGTGGGCGAACTGGGTCCACAGCAGCGGGATGCGGCGTCCGATCAGCCAGCCCGCGAACCGGTGCCAGATGAGCATCAGCCACTCGGCGGCGATCTGGCTCTCCTGGCGGGTGCGTAACCGCCCGTGGATGCCGAACACCGCCTCCTCTTCCCCGCCGCGCTCCAGGGCCAGGCGCGGCCCGCCGGGGAAGAGCCGGTAGAAGCGCGCGCCGCGCTCCAGGGCGGTGCCGAGGTCGGGGCAGCCGAGTGAGGCGTAGCACATCATGGCGAACGTGCCCGGTCTGCTGCGCGCGGATCCGAGCCCCAGGAACTCGTCCCCGGTGGCCCGGTGCAGGGCGCGCACCAGCCGGGCGAACTGCTCGGGGGAGAAGCGCGCGCGGTCGTCGCCGAGCAGCAGCGGCGGTATCCGGGCCCGCTGGAGCAGCGGTGCGGTGTCGACGCCGAGCCGCTGCGCGCCGTGCACCGCGGCTCGTACGTGGTGCACCGTGACCGTTCGCCGGCCCCGGCCCTTGGTCCTCCCCATGGTCGAAACGGTAGCCCGACCAGGTGTGCGATGTCGACGGTGCGTCGCTGCATCCTTACGCAGCGTGAGGCTTGGGGTTTCGCTTTCGAAAGAAAATGAACGGCCCGTGAATAGAAAATTCCGGAAAGGCAGGAGCCCTGCTCCCCCGCCGGTGCGGGGGAGCAGGGCTCCTTGGGTACTGCTAGATCAGACCGCGCTGACGTTCTCGGCCTGCGGGCCCTTCGGGCCCTGCGTGACGTCGAAGGTCACGGCCTGGTTCTCCTCCAGGGAGCGGAAGCCAGACGCGTTGATCGCGGAGTAGTGAACGAAGACATCGGGACCGCCGCCGTCCTGGGCGATGAAGCCGAAGCCCTTCTCGGCGTTGAACCACTTGACGGTTCCGGTAGCCATAAAGCCCTCCTTGGGCCAAAGGGTTGCCCTGCTCCAGAACCTGCAAGAAGTCTGAAAACTACAAAAGCCCGCGGTCACATGCTCCGCAGGCTCTGTACTGCAAGGGAAACCAAACTGCAACTTGCGGTGAGCTTAGCACGCTCCGTGTGCACGAGGAAAGAGCCGAAGATCACGGAAACGAGGGGTTTCCGGGGCGCGCGAGATGGATAGGACCGCAGGTCGAGCCCGCGTCGGCCGGTAATGGCGGGCCAAACGGCGCCACCCCGCCTCCGTTCTCCCCGAAGAGCGGCGCTAGCCTCCGGTTGTGGACAATTCACCGAGTTCCCCCTCGCGGAGTACACCGGACGCCGCCGAAAGCGTCATCCCCAGGTCCCTGGGCCGCCGCGACAGACCGAGGGTCGGCCACATCCAGTACCTCAATTGCGTACCGCTGTATTGGGGTCTCGCCAGGACCGGCTCGCTGCTCGACTTCGAGCTGACCAAGGCCTCCCCCGACACGCTCAACGACCTGCTGGTCGAGGGCGGCCTCGACATCGGCCCGATCAGCCTCGTCGAGTACCTGCGCAACGCCGACGACCTGGTGGCGCTGCCCGACATCGCGGTGGGCTGTGACGGGCCCGTCATGTCGTGCGTGATCGTCTCCAAGGTGCCGCTGGAGCAACTGGACGGGGCGCGCGTCGCGCTCGGCTCGGCCTCGCGCACCTCCGTACGCCTGGCCCAGCTGCTGCTCACCGAGCGGTACGGGATCGAGCCCGACTACTACACCTGCCCGCCCGACCTCAGCCTGATGATGCAGGAGGCCGACGCGGGGGTGCTGATCGGCGACGCCGCGCTGCGGGCCAACCTCCACCACGCCCCGAAGCTGGGCCTCCAGGTCCATGACCTGGGGCAGATGTGGAAGGAGTGGACCGGGCTGCCCTTCGTCTTCGCGGTCTGGGCCGCCCGCCGCGATTACCTGGAGCGCGAACCGGAGATCGTGCGCGAGGTGCACCGGGCGTTCCTGGAGTCCCGGAACCTGTCCCTGGAGGAGGCGGGCAAGGTCGCCGAGCACGCCGCGCGCTGGGAGGACCTGGACGGCGCGGTGCTGGAGCGCTACTTCACCACCCTCGACTTCTCCCTGGGCGCGAAGCAGCTGGCGGGCATCGCCGAGTTCGCCCGCCTGACCGGCCCGACGACCGGCTTCCCGGCGGACGTCCGGGTCGATCTGCTGGACACCCCCGCCGCGAACGGTTAGCCGACCGGGCTGGGCCGCCGCTGTCATGCCCGACTAGGTCCTGCCCGGCGGATCTTCGTGGATCAGGCCGCGGCGTCTGGTGCCGTGCATCGCAAGGCGGAGGATCGTCCTCGTACTGGGCGTACTCGGACGACTCCGACAACGCAGCGAGGTGCGGTGCCGGGCGTCGCGGCCCCGCGAAGATCCGCTGGGCAGGGCCTAAGCTGGTCCGGCGCAGGCGATGGGGGAGGCACATGCAGCCGCTGGGAGCGGAGGACCCGCAGGTCATCGGGGCGTACCGGCTGCTCGGACGGCTCGGCTCCGGCGGCATGGGCGTGGTGTACCTGGGCCGCAGCGCGGGCGGGCGCACGGTCGCGGTGAAGGTGGTGCACGCGCACTTCGCGCTCGACGAGGAGTTCCGCGCGCGCTTCCGGCGCGAGGTCGACGCCGCGCGCCGGGTCGGCGGCTCCTGGACCGCCCCGGTCCTCGACGCCGACCCGGAGGCGCGTGTTCCGTGGGTGGCCACCGGGTATGTGGCGGGCCCTTCGCTCAGCCAGGCTGTCAACGACGAGGGCCCGCTGCCCGAGTCCTCGGTACGGGCCCTGGGCGCGGGGCTGGCGGAGGCGCTGGGCGCCGTGCACGGGCTGGGCCTGGTCCACCGCGACGTCAAGCCGTCCAATGTGCTGCTCGCCCTCGACGGCCCACGGCTGATCGACTTCGGTATCGCCCGGGCCACCGAGGGCACCGTCTCCCTGACCTCCACCGGCGCCTCCATCGGCTCGCCCGGCTACATGTCGCCCGAGCAGATCCTCGGCCTGCCCGTGAGCGGTCCGGCCGACATCTTCTCGCTGGGCGCCGTGCTGACGTACGCGGCCACCGGCGAGCAGCCCTTCCCGGGCGACAGCTCGGCCTCGCTGCTCTACAAGGTGGTCCACGAGGAGCCGCAGCTCGGCCCGGAGCTGTCCGAGGAGCTGCGCGACCTGGTCGCCGCGTGCCTGGCCAAGGACCCGGCCGACCGCCCCACCCCCGAGCAGATCACGCGCCGCCTGGCCCCGGCGGACGGCGCCTCGGGGCTCGTACGGTCCGGCTGGCTGCCGGCGGCGCTGATCGAGCGGGTGAGCCGCCAGGCGGTCGAACTGCTCGACCTGGAGGCGGACACGGTCGCTCCGCCGCCGTCCGCGAGCCCGCACGCCGTGGCCGCCACGCCCGCGACCCCCGCGTCCGGCACGCCGGTGCCCGGCACCCCCGCGTCCGGCACGCCCGTACCCGGCACCCCCGCTCCGGCCGCACCCGTGCTGGGCGCGTTCGGCCCGCCGGACCCGTCGTACGCGAGCCGGCCGGGCCACCGGACCGGCGACCCCGCGACCCCGCCCCCCGGCCGGCCGCCCGAGGGCGGCCGCAGCTTCGCGCTCTCCGCCGCTCTCGGCGGCAAGAAGCGCCCCAAGGGCCTGAGCTGCTCCCTGGTGCTGTCCGTCGCGGGCGCGCTCGCGGTCGCCACGACCGCCGTGGTCCTCGTCCAGAACATGTCCGGGGGCTCGGGCGGTGACCCGGCGGCCGACGGCGGCGCCCAGACCGGTCCGGCCGCCCCGGGGGCGTCGGCCCCGACCGGCGGATCGGACGTGCCCAAGGCGTTCCTCGGCACCTGGCAGGGCGATCTGACCTCCCGGAACGGCATCCCCGTCGGCACCATGACCATCACCTTCCAGCGCGGCTCCACCGGTGAGCAGGTCGCGAGCGGCCGGGTGAAACTGTCGGTGGTGCGCTGCGACTTCACCTGGAAGCTGGTCTCCGCCACGGCCAAGGAGCTGCACCTCGACGCCCGCTTCCGGGGGGACGGGCCCCAGGCGGGGTGCAGCGACAGCTCGACGGACGAGCAGTACACCCTCGCCTCCGACGGCACGCTGAAGTACCGGGCGAAGGACCGGCAGGCGGGCGATCCGACCGGTACCCTGCGCCGCTTGCGCTGACGGGCGGGGGCGTACGCTGGGTCGGTCCGTCCGTAGAACTCCGAAAGGGACGCCCCGGTGACCGCACACGCCACGCTGCAGGCAGTCCTCGACCGCGCCGCCGCCGGGGGGCGCATCACCCCGGAGGAGGCGCTGGACCTCTACCGGTCCGCGCCGCTGCACGCCCTGGGGGCCGCCGCCGACGCCGTACGCCGCCGTCGCTACGCGGGCACCGAGCACATCGCGACGTACATCATCGAGCGGAACATCAACTACACCAACGTGTGCGTGACGGCCTGCCGGTTCTGCGCCTTCTACGCCGCGCCCAAGGACACCGCCAAGGGCTGGACCCGCGACCTCGACGACATCCTGCGGCGCTGCGCCGAGACCGTCGAACTGGGCGGCACCCAGATCATGTTCCAGGGCGGCCACCACCCGGACTACGGCGTCGAGTACTACGAGAAGCACTTCGCGGCCATCAAGGAGGCGTTCCCCCAGCTGGTGATCCACTCGCTGGGCGCCTCCGAGGTCGAGCACATGGCGCGCATCTCGGGCGTATCGGTGGAGGAGGCGATCCGCCGGATCCACGCCGCGGGTCTGGACTCGTTCGCGGGCGCGGGCGCCGAGCTGCTGCCCGAGCGGCCGCGCAAGGCCATCGCCCCGCTGAAGGAGTCCGGCGAGCGGTGGCTGGAGATCATGGAGATCGCCCACAACCTCGGGGTCGAGTCCACCTCCACGATGCTCATGGGCACCGGTGAGACCAACGCGGAGCGGATCGAGCACCTCCGCATGATCCGCGACGTACAGGACCGGACGGGCGGCTTCCGCGCCTTCATCCCGTACACCTACCAGCCCGAGAACAATCACCTGAAGGGTCAGACGCAGGCCACCGTCTTCGAGTACCTGCGGATGATCGCGATCGCCCGGCTCTTCCTCGACAACGTGGCCCACATCCAGGGCTCCTGGCTGACCGTCGGCAAGGAGGCCGGACAGCTCTCGCTGCACTACGGGGCGGACGACCTCGGCTCGGTGATGCTGGAGGAGAACGTGGTCTCCTCGGCCGGCGCCCGCCACCGGTCCAACCGGATGGAGCTGCTCCACCTCATCCGCACGGCCGGGCGGGTGCCCGCGCAGCGCGCGACCACGTACGAGCACCTGGTGGTGCACGACGACCCGGCGAACGACCCGGTCGACGATCACGTCGTGTCGCACCTGTCCTCGACGGCGATCGAATCCGGCACGGCCCACCCCGAGCTGAAGCTGATCGACGCCTCCTGATGCGCACGCTCCACGCCGCGCCGGTGGTCCGGTGCGCCCTCGGCGAGGGTCCGGTCCTGCACGACGGCGCGGTCCTGGTCGACGGCGGCCGCGTCGCCGCCATCGGCCCGCTGGAGGAGCTGCGGGCCGCGCATCCGCGGGCCCGGGTACGGGAGTGGCCCGGCACCCTCGGCCCGGCCCTCGTCCACGACGGGCCGGTGCCGGACGCGCCGACGCCCCGGGAGCGGATCCACGCCCTGCTGCGGCTGGGCGCGACGGCGGTCCTGGCGGAGCACGTCGCCGACCCCGGGCTGCGCGCCGCCGCCGAGCGCAACGAGGTCATCGTCCTGGACGAGGCCCGGCCGCGCCCGGCAGCGCTGACCGAGTCCGGACGCGCCGATCTGGCGGTCTTCGGCGCGGACGGGGCCTGCCTGGTCACCGTGCTCGCCGGGCGCCTGGTGCACCGCCGCCGCTGACCCTAGGGGGTATCTTGCCGATCATGCCGGGCTCCCGGCGCCCGGCACTGCACCTCGCGGCCCCGCGCTCGTCGCACGCAGCGCCGCTGCGCTCTCCTCACGCGGGTTGCGAGCTACCGCACCAGACGCCGCTCGCTGATCCGGCCTGATCGACAAGACACCCCCTGGCACGGTGCGGCGCGGGATGAGGTGAACAATGGGCGGGTGACCCGAGCATCCCTGGACAAGCAGCCGCATGAAGTCGCCGCCATGTTCGACGACGTGGCGGCCAACTACGACCTGACCAACGACGTGCTGTCGCTCGGCCAGGCCCGGCTGTGGCGCAAGGCGGTCGCCCGCGCCACAGGCGCCCGCCCCGGGGACCGGGTGCTCGACCTCGCCGCCGGTACGGGCACCTCCTCGCTGCCGTACGCGGCGGCCGGTGCGTACGTGGTGCCGTGCGACTTCTCGCTCGGCATGCTCCGCGAGGGCAAGCGCCGCCACCCGCGGCTGCCGCTGACCGCGGGCGACGCGACCCGGCTGCCCTTCGCCGACGGGGTCTTCGACGCCGTCACGATCTCCTTCGGGCTGCGCAACGTGCGGGACACCGACGGCGCGCTGCGCGAGATGCTGCGGGTGACCCGGCCGGGCGGGCGGCTGGTGGTCTGCGAGTTCAGCCACCCCACCTGGGCCCCGTTCCGCACGGTCTACACCGAGTACCTGATGCGCGCGCTGCCGCCGATCGCGACGGCGGTCAGCAGCAGCCCGGACGCGTACGTGTACCTGGCCGAGTCCATCCGCGCCTGGCCCGACCAGCCCGCCCTGGCCGCCCGTCTCCGCGAGGCCGGCTGGGCCCGCCCGGCCTGGCGCAACCTCACCGGCGGCATCGTGGCCCTGCACCGCGCCACCCGCCCCTGACGCCTGCGGCCGCGCGGCCGCAGGCGGCCGTATCACAGGCTGAGTCACGGTCAGGGGGGCTGCCCTTCGCGGGCGCCCGGGCACGCCCCCATAGACTGCACACGTCCAGTGCCCGGCGCGACCGGCACGCTGTTACCCAGGCCACGGGAGACCCTGCGTGAGCGAGACCGCACCCACCGCGAGCGCCACCGAGAGCGCATCCTCCGGGATCTCGGAGCGCAGCGCCGATGTGATCGTCGTCGGCGCCGGACCGGCCGGTTCCACTACGGCGTACCACCTGGCCAAGTCGGGACTCGACGTCCTGCTGCTGGAGAAGACGGCGTTCCCGCGCGAGAAGGTGTGCGGCGACGGGCTGACCCCGCGCGCGACCAAGCAGCTCGTCGCGATGGGCATCGACATCTCCGAGGAGGCGGGCTGGCTGCGCAACCGGGGCCTGCGGATCATGGCCGGCGGCCTGCGGCTGGAGCTGGACTGGCCGGACCTGGCCGCGTACCCCGACTACGGCCTGGTGCGTAAGCGCGACGACTTCGACGACCAGCTGGCGCGGCAGGCCCAGAAGGCCGGGGCGCGGCTGTACGAGCGCTGCAACGTGGGCGCCCCGATCGTCGACGACCGCACCGGCCGCATCACCGGCGTCGAGGCGAAGCTGGGCGAGGAGAAGACGCCCGTCACCTTCCACGCGCCGCTGGTCGTCGCCGCCGACGGCAACTCCACCCGGCTCTCCCTCGCCATGGGCCTGCACCGGCGTGAGGACCGCCCGATGGGCGTGGCGGTGCGCACGTACTTCACCTCGCCCCGGCACGAGGACGACTACCTCGAATCCTGGCTGGAGTTGTGGGACCGGCGCGGCGCGGAGGACCGGCTGCTGCCCGGCTACGGCTGGATCTTCGGCATGGGCGACGGCACGAGCAACGTCGGCCTCGGCGTGCTCAACACCTCGTCCTCCTTCAAGGAGCTGGACTGGCGCGAGATCCTCAAGGCGTGGTGCGCGTCCATGCCGGAGGAGTGGGGCTACACCCCGGACAACATGACCGGCCCGATCCGCGGCGCGGCCCTCCCCATGGCCTTCAACCGGCAGCCGCACTACACCCGCGGGCTGCTGCTGGTCGGTGACGCGGGCGGCATGGTCAACCCGTTCAACGGCGAGGGCATCGCCTATGCGATGGAATCCGGTCAGATCGCGGCGGACGTGATCGTCCAGGCCCAGTCCCGCGCCACGCCCGCCCAGCGGGAAATGGCCCTGCGGCGCTATCCGCAGGTCCTCAAGGACGTGTACGGCGGCTACTACACGCTGGGCCGCGCGTTCGTGAAGCTGATCGGCAACCCGAAGGTGATGAAGCTGGCGACGGAGCGCGGGCTCACGCATCCGATGCTGATGCGCTTCACGCTGAAGCTGCTGGCCAACCTGACGGATCCGACGGGCGGCGACGCCATGGACCGCATCATCAACGCCCTGACGAAGGTGGCACCGCGCGCCTGACGGCCCGCCGTCCTCAGGCGGCGTCGGGGCTCGCGCTGGTGATGACGCCGAACGGGGCGCCCGCCACGTCCGTCAGCCACGCCATCCGCCCGATGCCCTCCGACGTCATGGCGGGCATCAGCACGGACCCGCCCAGCTCCTGACCCTTCGCGACCACTCGGTCACAGTCCGCCACTTCGAAGTACGGCAGCCACTGCGGCGGCGTCGAATGCCCCTCCTGGAGCTGCGCGACGCCGCCGAAGGTGCCGTCCTTACCGCCGCCGCCCGTCGACAGGACGGTGTAGGACCCGCCGGGGAAGGACATCTCCTCGAAGTCCCAGCCGAAGACGGTGCGGTAGAAGGCGCGGGCCGCGGCCGGGTCGGGGGAGTGCAGCTCGGTCCAGCACAGCGAACCGGGCTCGGTGACCACCTCGAGGCCGGGGGTCTTGCCGGGCTGCCAGACCGCGAACCGGGCCCCGCCGGGGTCGGTGAACTGCCCCATCCGCCCCTCGTCGAAGACGTCGAACGGCGCGGTGCGCACATGGCCGCCCGCCTGCTCGACGGAGCGCGCGGTGGCGTCGGCGTCCACGGTCTGGAAGTACGGGGTCCAGGCGGACCGGGCCCCGGCGTCGGTGAGCGGGCCGAGGGCGGCGACGGTCTTGCGGCCGTGGGTGAAGAAGCCGTATCCGCCCGCTTCGGGACCGGCCGACTCGAAGGCCCAGCCCAGCAGTCCGCCGTAGAAGGCCCGGGCCGCCTCGGTGTCGGGGGCGCCGAGATCCAGCCAGTTGGGCGCGCCGGGGACGAAATCGGTGGTGAGCATGGCTGCTCCTTCAACGATCGTGCGCAAGGGGCTCATGTGGTGCTCTGACGACAGTTCTCAGTCTGGCACCGGGCGGTCGCGCGGGCCCGCCGACGGTGGTGACAATGAAGTGAGGGGGCGCCGTGCGCGTCCGCGGCGGCGACGCCGGATCGATCGGGCCCGCGGGCCGGTTCTTCCGCCGGTGGGCCTTTCAGGAGGTACGCCATGACGAAGGCCGCAGACATCATGCACCCGGGGGCCCAGTGGATCCCGGCGACGGAGAACCTGGAGCGCGCCGCGCAGTTGATGCGCGATCTGGACGTGGGCGCCCTGCCCATCAGCGACAGCCAGGAGCGGCTGTGCGGCATTCTCACCGACCGGGACGTCGTCGTCGGCTGTGTGTCCCAGGGCCGCGATCCGTCCCGGATGACGGCGGGGGACCTCGCCAAGGGCACGCCGCGCTGGATCAGCGCGGACGCCGACGTCTCCGAGGTGCTGCGGGAGATGGAGGACCACCGGATCCGCAGGCTGCCGGTGATCGACAAGAACAAGCGGCTGGTCGGGATGATCAGCGAAGCGGACCTCGCCCATCACCTCTCCGACGACCAGATCGGCGAGTTCGTGGAGAAGGTGTACGCCGCGTAGACAGGCGTGAGGCCGCCGTTCCCCTATGAGCGGCGAGGAACGGCGGCCCCATGGCCGAAAACAGCCTGCTACGACCCAGCTGCCCGAGGCGGCTCAGAGGACGCGGACGGCCCCGGTCGGCTGGTCGTAGTCCAGCGGACGCTCGACGATGCCCGTGCTGGGGTTCTGGGCGCCGATGAACTTGCCGCCGCCGATGTAGACGCCGACGTGGTACGCGCTGCCCGAGCCGCCCCAGTAGAGCAGGTCGCCCGGCTGGAGGTTGTCCAGCGACACCTGGGTACCGGTGGCCGACTGGTCCTGGGAGACCCGCGGCAGGTCGATGCCGACCTGCTTGAACGCGGCCTGGGTCAGGCTGGAGCAGTCGTAGGAGGACGGACCGCTGGAACCGAGCACATACGCCTTGCCCAGCTGCGCCTTGAGGAAGCTGATCACCGCGGCGGCGTTGCCGGTGGCGTTCGAGACGGAGGTGGTGGAGAGGGTGGCGCGCTCGGCGGAGCGCGACGCCTTCTCGGCCCGGGCCTCGGCGGCCTTCTTGGCGGCGGCGCGGCGCGCCTCGGCCTCGCGCTCCTTCTTGTCGGCCTCCGCCTTGGCCTTCTTGGCGGCGGTCTTCGCCTGGGAGGCCGCCTGGTCCTGCTGGGCCTGGAGCTCGTAGCCGGAGGCCGCCTGCTGGGTGGCGGCGGCCGTCTGGGCGGCCGTGTTCGCCAGCGTGTCGCTGACGGTCGGCATTTCGACCGTCGCCTCGTGGGCGGGCTCGGCGGCGGAGGCGGGCACCGCGGCGCCGGCCACCGCGAGGGTGAGGAAGCCACCGGTCATCCCGGCGCGGAGTGCACGCGTGGAAGCGGCGGCGCGGCGGGGCTTCCGGTGGCTGGGTATGTGTGCGATCGGGGACATAGGTCACTGGGTACCAGGGCCCAAAGGCCCGGATCAACAAAAGTGGGCTGCGCCACATTGGGCGTGTTCATGCCCAAAATCCGGACCAAATGATCTTCATCGCGGGCGCCGGGGCCATGTCCGACTTCCTCGATCATGTGTGTACGCATGGCATTTGGCGTCACGCGGTAACGGCGGGCGGCCTATCACTGATGCGGCCCGCATACCAATGGTTCCCGTCAAATCGAGATCCACAACTCTTCGCGAGGTGGGATACCTCACTCACTCGTGTCCATTTTGTGACGCTCGTGAACGGAGGCGCGAAGCGGTGGTCGAAGGGTGCTCGGATCGGGCTCGGGTGACGGATCGAGGGGAGCCGAGGGGGAGGGTCACTCGCGCGGATGGCGACCCCATACCAGCTGACGCTGCCCCACTCAAATTTGCATGTATGTACCATATCTTGGTAGGGGCGCAACGCGCTCACCTGTGATGACATCTTCGATTGTCACCTCTCGTGACTGAATGGATGCTTCACGTACAAGATCACCGCTCATCCGACTTCATGATCCTTCGTCAGGTGGTGGAGATCACAAAGACGTTGGCGTACCCCGTGTCGCAGATCACAGACCGACGGGCATAAGATGCAGGCGAAACGGGCTTGTGAACTGCCTCACATGAGCACGATCTTCGTGAGGCGACGGCACGTCCGTGCGGTCCGCCAGCCAGTCATCGTCGACTGAAGGGAGCGAGGACGGTGAACGCATACGCGCCCATCCTCGTACTGGGAGCCCTCGGGGCAGCTTTTGCGATCTTCTCGGTGTTCATGGCCGCGATCATCGGCCCCAAGCGCTACAACCGGGCCAAGCTCGAGGCCTACGAGTGCGGGATCGAGCCGACTCCACATCCGGCCGGCGGTGGGCGCTTCCCCATCAAGTACTACCTGACGGCGATGCTCTTCATCGTCTTCGACATCGAGATCGTCTTCCTCTACCCCTGGGCCGTCACCTTCGACGCCCTCGGGTTGTTCGGGCTCGTGGAGATGCTCCTCTTCGTGCTCACCGTCTTCGTCGCCTACGCCTACGTGTGGCGGCGCGGCGGCCTGGAGTGGGACTAAAGGGGCTCAAGAGGAGATAGGGGAAACAGCGCATGGGTATCGAAGAGAAACTTCCGAGCGGGTTCCTGCTGACCACCGTCGAACAGGCCGCCGGGCTGGCCCGTAAGTCCTCCGTCTTCCCGGCCACCTTCGGCCTGGCCTGCTGCGCCATCGAAATGATGACGACGGGCGCCGGACGCTACGACCTCGCCCGCTTCGGCATGGAGGTCTTCCGCGGCTCGCCCCGGCAGGCCGATCTGATGATCGTCGCGGGGCGGGTCAGCCAGAAGATGGCCCCGGTGCTGCGCCAGGTCTACGACCAGATGCCGAACCCGAAATGGGTCATCTCGATGGGCGTGTGCGCCTCCAGCGGCGGCATGTTCAACAACTACGCGATCGTGCAGGGCGTCGATCACATCGTCCCCGTGGACATCTACCTGCCCGGCTGCCCGCCGCGGCCCGAGATGCTCTTGGACGCGATCCTCAAACTGCACCAGAAGATCCGCGAGGAGAAGCTCGGTGTGAACCGCGAGCGTGCGGCCCGTGAGGCGGAGGAAGCGGCGATGAAGGCGCTCCCGACGATCGAGATGAAGGGGCTGCTGAGGTGACAGCGAACGGTAACGGGGTCAATCCCGACAAGGACCTCAACGCCGAGAACCTTCCCGGCCGCCGCGGTGACCAGGGCGAGGCCATCCGCGTCCAGCGCGGCATGTTCGGCGCCAACAACGGCGGCGACACCACCGGCTACGGCGGTCTGGTGCGCCCCGTGCGGCTGCCGGGCCAGGCCACCCGCCCGTACGGGGGCTGGTTCGACGAGGTCGCCGACGAACTCGAGGGCGCGCTGGAGGAGCAGTCGCTGCTCCCGGACAACGCGATCGAGAAGACCGTCGTGGACCGCGACGAGCTGACCTTCCACATCGCCCGCGAGCACCTGCCGCGGGTCGCCCGGACCCTGCGCGACGACCCGGCGCTCCGCTTCGAGCTGTGCACGGGCGTCAGCGGGGTTCACTTCCCCGGCGACAAGGGCCGTGAGCTGCACGCCGTCTACCACCTGCGGTCGATCACCCATAACCGGGTGCTCCGGCTGGAGGTGAGCGCCCCGGACAGCGATCCGCACATCCCGTCGATCGTCGACGTCTATCCGACCAACGACTGGCACGAGCGGGAGACCTAC
The DNA here is from genome assembly GCF_040631655.1 of Streptomyces sp. NPDC019937. Lineage (NCBI taxonomy): Bacteria > Bacillati > Actinomycetota > Actinomycetes > Kitasatosporales > Streptomycetaceae > Streptomyces > Streptomyces sp. NPDC019937. The sequence continues at coordinate 55,434 of NZ_JBEYAL010000032.1, read as the reverse complement.
GACTTCTTCGGCATCGTCTTCGACGGTCACCCCGCGCTCACGCGGATCATGATGCCGGACGACTGGCAGGGCTTCCCGCAGCGCAAGGACTACCCCCTCGGCGGCATCCCCGTCGAGTACAAGGGCGCCCAGATCCCGGCTCCGGACCAGCGGAGGTCGTACAGCTGATGTCTGCCACCCACGCAACCCCCTCCGCCTCCGCGCGCGAGACCACCGAGGGCACCGTCTACACCGTCACCGGCGGCGACTGGGACGAGGTCGTGGCCTCCGCGGCGAAGGCCGACGACGAGCGGATCATCGTCAACATGGGTCCGCAGCACCCCTCGACCCACGGGGTGCTCCGGCTGATCCTGGAGATCGACGGCGAGACGGTCACCGAGGCCCGCTGCGGAATCGGCTATCTGCACACCGGGATCGAGAAGAACCTCGAATTCCGGAACTGGACGCAGGGCACCACGTTCGTGACGCGCATGGACTATCTGACGCCCTTCTCCAACGAGGCGGCGTACTGCCTGGGCGTCGAGAAGCTGCTCGGCATCGAGGACCAGATCCCGGACCGCGCCACCGTCATCCGGGTGCTGATGATGGAGCTGAACCGGCTCTCCTCCCATCTGGTGTGCATCGCCACCGGCGGCATGGAGCTGGGCGCGACCACCGTCATGATCTACGGATTCCGGGACCGCGAGCTGATCCTGGACCTCTACGAGCTGATCACCGGCCTGCGGATGAACCACGCGTACATCCGGCCCGGCGGCCTCGCCCAGGATCTGCCGCCCGGCGCGGTCGACCAGATCCGCGCGTTCCTGAAGACGATGCGCAAGAACATGGTCGAGTACGACAAGCTCGCGACCGGGAACCCCATCTTCAAGGCCCGCCTCCAGGACGTCGGGTACCTCGACCTCGCGGGCTGCATGGCGCTCGGCGTGACCGGCCCGATACTGCGCTCGACCGGCCTGCCGCACGATCTGCGCAAGGCCCAGCCGTACTGCGGCTACGACACGTACGACTTCGAGGTGCCGACCGCCGACACCTGCGACGCGTACGGGCGCTTCCTGATCCGGCTGGAGGAGATGCGCCAGTCGCTGCGGATCGTCGAACAGTGCCTGGACCGGCTGGAGCCCGGACCGGTGATGGTCGCGGACAAGAAGATCGCCTGGCCCGCGCAGCTCGCGCTCGGGGCGGACGGGCTCGGCAACTCCCTCGACCACATCAAGAACATCATGGGCACCTCGATGGAGGCCCTGATCCACCACTTCAAGCTGGTGACCGAGGGATTCCGGGTCCCGCCCGGACAGACGTACGTGGCCGTCGAGTCGCCCAAGGGCGAACTGGGCGTGCACATGGCCAGCGACGGCGGCACCCGCCCGTACCGCGTCCACTTCCGCGATCCGTCGTTCACCAATCTCCAGGCCGTGGCGGCCATGTGCGAGGGCGGCCAGGTCGCCGACGTCATCGTCGCCGTCGCGTCCATCGACCCCGTGATGGGAGGCGTCGACCGGTGAGTGATGTGACGCTGGGGATGCCGCAGCTGCCGGCTCCCGACTACCCGGCCGAGGTGCGGTCCCGGCTCGAAGCGGACGCTGCGGAGGTGATCGCCCGCTACCCGGACAGCCGCAGCGCCCTGCTGCCGCTGCTGCACCTGGTGCAGTCCGAGGAGGGCCATGTCACCCGCACCGGCATGCGGTTCTGCGCCGAGATGCTGGACCTGACCACCGCCGAGGTCACCGCGGTCGCCACCTTCTACACCATGTACCGGCGCAAGGCCTCGGGCGACTACCAGGTCGGGGTGTGCACCAACACCCTGTGCGCGGTGATGGGCGGGGACGCGATCTTCGAGGAGCTGCAGCGCCATCTGGAGCTGGGCAACGGGGAGACCACCGAGGACGGCAAGGTCACCCTGGAGCACATCGAGTGCAACGCGGCCTGCGACTTCGCCCCTGTGGTGATGGTCAACTGGGAGTTCTTCGACAACCAGACCGTCGACTCCGCCAAGCGGCTGGTCGACGACCTCCGGGCGGGCCGCACCGTCACCCCGACCCGGGGCGCGCCGCTGTGCACGTTCAAGGAGACCGCGCGCATCCTCGCCGGTTTCCCCGACCCGCGCCCCGGAGCCGTCGAGGCCGGTGGCTCCGCCGGTCCCGCCTCGCTCACCGGGCTGCGGCTGGCCAAGGGGGAGGAGGCGCCCGGCCGGGTCGTCTCGCCGCGGCACGGGGGAGCCCCGCAGGACGAGACGCCGCCGGCGCATCCCAGTTCGCACGACGCGCCGCAGCGGACCTCGGCCTCCGATCCGCACCACCCGTCAGGTCCGGTCGCCGAGGAGGGGGAGTGATGACCGTGACGACCGAGCGATCCGAGCACAGCCCCGAGAAGCTGCTGGCTCCCGTGCTCTCCGCGCACTGGGACGAGGCGAAGTCCTGGACGCTGCGCGCCTATCTGCGGCACGAGGGCTACCAGGGCAGCGCCAAGGCGCTCGCCATGGACCCCGATGCCGTGATCGCGCTGGTGAAGGACGCCGGACTGCGCGGCCGCGGCGGCGCGGGCTTCCCCACCGGGATGAAGTGGCAGTTCATCCCGCAGGGCGACGGCAAGCCGCACTATCTCGTCGTCAACGCCGACGAGTCGGAACCCGGCACCTGCAAGGACATCCCCCTTCTCTACGCCAATCCGCACGCCCTCATCGAGGGCATGGTCATCGCCTGCCACGCCATCCGCTCCGAGCACGCCTTCATCTACCTGCGCGGCGAGACCGTGCCGGTGCTGCGGCGGCTGCACGAGGCCGTGCGCGAGGCATACGAGGCGGGCTACCTGGGCACGGCCGAGCGGCGCCGGCAGAAGCTCGGGGTGGACGGGCTCCCCGGCCTCGACATCACGGTGCACGCGGGCGCGGGCGCGTACATCTGCGGTGAGGAGACCGCACTGCTGGACTCGCTGGAGGGACGCCGCGGCCAGCCCCGGCTGCGGCCTCCCTTCCCCGCGGTGGCCGGTCTGTACGCGTGCCCCACTGTCGTCAACAACGTCGAATCCATCGCCTCGGTTCCCTCGATCCTGAACAAGGGCAAGGAATGGTTCCGTTCGATGGGCAGCGAGAAGTCCCCGGGCTTCACGCTCTACTCGCTGTCGGGCCATGTGGCCAACCCCGGCCAGTTCGAGGGCCCGCTCGGCATCACCCTGCGCCAGCTGCTCGACATGAGCGGCGGCATGCGCCCCGGCCACCGGCTGAAGTTCTGGACGCCCGGCGGCTCGTCCACCCCGCTGCTCACCGAGGAGCACCTCGACGTGCCGCTGGACTACGAGGGCGTGGGCGCTGCCGGGTCGATGCTGGGCACCAAGGCGCTCCAGTGCTTCGACGAGACCACCTGCGTGGTGCGGGCGGTGACCCGCTGGACCGAGTTCTACGCGCATGAATCCTGCGGCAAGTGCACACCCTGCCGCGAGGGCACGTACTGGCTGGTGCAGCTGCTGCGCGACCTGGAGGCCGGCAAGGGGCGCATGGCCGACCTCGACAAGCTGGCCGACATCGCCGACAACATCAACGGCAAGTCCTTCTGCGCGCTGGGCGACGGCGCCGCCAGCCCCATCTTCTCCTCGCTGAAGTACTTCCGGGCGGAGTACGAGCAGCACATCACCGGCGGAGGCTGTCCCTTCGACCCGGCCAAGTCCACCGTCTGGGCCGACGAGCCGCGCACCACTGTGGGGGTGACCGCATGACCGTGACCACCAACGCACCCTCGGGAGGCGGGGAGGCGGCGGTGCCGCGAGAGGATCTGGTCTCCGTCACCATCGACGGGATCGAGATCTCCGTCCCGAAGGGGACGCTGGTCATCCGCGCCGCCGAGCTCCTCGGGATCGAGATCCCGCGCTTCTGCGACCATCCGCTGCTCGACCCCGCGGGCGCCTGCCGCCAGTGCATCGTCGAGGTGGAGGGCCAGCGCAAGCCGATGGCCTCGTGCACCATCACCTGCACCGACGGCATGGTCGTGAAGACCCAGCTCACCTCGCCGGTCGCCGAGAAGGCGCAGCGCGGGGTGATGGAGCTGCTGCTGATCAACCATCCGCTGGACTGCCCGGTCTGCGACAAGGGCGGTGAATGCCCGCTGCAGAACCAGGCGATGAGCGCCGGACAGGCCGACAGCCGGTTCGAGGGCCAGAAGCGCACGTTCGCCAAGCCGGTCCCGATCTCGGCCCAGGTGCTGCTGGACCGCGAGCGCTGTGTGCTGTGCGCGCGCTGCACCCGCTTCTCCAACCAGATCGCGGGCGACCCGATGATCGAGCTGCTGGAGCGCGGCGCGCTGCAGCAGGTGGGCACCGGCGAGGGCGACCCGTTCGAGTCGTACTTCTCCGGCAACACCATCCAGATCTGCCCGGTGGGCGCGCTCACCTCGGCCGCGTACCGCTTCCGCTCCCGCCCCTTCGACCTGGTGTCCTCGCCCAGCGTGTGCGAGCACTGCGCGGGCGGCTGCGCGACCCGCACCGACCACCGGCGCGGCAAGGTCATGCGGCGCCTCGCGGCGGACGACCCCGAGGTCAACGAGGAGTGGATCTGCGACAAGGGCCGCTTCGGCTTCCGGTACGCCCAACTCCCGGACCGGCTCTCCACCCCGCTGGTGCGGAACGGCGAGTCGGGGAAGCTGGAGCCCGCGGGCTGGCCCGAGGCCCTGGCGGCGGCGGCCGAGGGGCTGGCCGCGGCGCGCGGCCGCACCGGGGTGCTGACCGGCGGCCGGCTGACGGTGGAGGACGCGTACGCGTACGCCAAGTTCGCGCGGACCGTCCTGGAGACCAACGACATCGACTTCCGGGCCCGGGCGCACAGCGACGAGGAGGCCGACTTCCTGGCCGCCCACATCGCGGGCCGCGGCCGTGACCTGGACGGCGGCGGACTGACGTACGCCGCGCTGGAGAAGGCGCCCGCGGTGCTGCTGGCCGGGCTCGAGGCCGAGGAGGAGGCGCCCGGGGTCTTCCTGCGGCTGCGCAAGGCCTACCGCAAGCACGGCCAGCGGACCTTCTCGCTCGCCACCCACGCCACCCGGGGCCTGACGAAGGCGGGCGGCACCCTGCTGCCCGCCGCGCCCGGCACCGAGACCGAGTGGCTGGACGCGATCGCGGGCCGTACGGGCCTGGACGAGGACGGTGAGCGGGCCGCCGAGGCGCTGCGCGAGGAGGGCGCGGTCATCGTCGTCGGCGAGCGGCTGGCGTCGGTGGTGGGCGGACTGACCGCCGCCGTACGGGCCGCGGCCGCCACCGGCGCCACGCTCGCGTGGATCCCGCGCCGGGCGGGCGAGCGGGGCGCGATCGAGGCGGGCGCGCTGCCCGGGCTGCTGCCCGGCGGCCGCCCGGCGCACGATCCGCGGGCCCGTGAGGAGACCGCCGCGGTGTGGGGGATCTCCGATCTGCCGCACCAGGTGGGCCGCGACACCGGCCAGATCGTGGAGGCCGCCGCGAGCGGCGGGCTCGGCGCGCTGCTGGTCGGCGGGGTCGAGCCGGCGGATCTGCCCGACCCGGAGCGGGCCCTGGCGGCCCTGGACGCGGCCGGGTTCGTGGTCAGCCTGGAGCAGCGGCCCTCGGAGGTCACCGAGCGGGCGGACGTGGTGCTCCCGGTCGCGGCGGTCGTCGAGAAGTCCGGCACGTTCCTCAACTGGGAGGGCCGGGCCCGGCCGTTCGAGGCCGCGCTCAAGCCGGACCAGATGACCCGCCGTCACACCCTCCCGGACGCCCGGGTGCTGCACATGCTGGCCGACGCCCTCGATACGGACCTGGGCCTGCCGGACGTGGCGGCCGCCCGCGCCGAGCTGACCCGGCTCGGCACCTGGCAGGGGCTGCGCGCCACCGCCCCGCTGGAGACCGGGGGCCCGCTGCCCCGGCCCGCCGAGGGCGAGGCGGTGCTCGCCGGTCACCGGCTGCTGCTCGACCAGGGGCGGCTCCAGGAGGGCGATCCGGCGCTGACGGCGACCCGGCACGCCGCGGTGGCCCGGCTCTCGGCGGCGACCGCCGAGGAGGCGGGGGTGCGCGACGGCCAGCCGCTGCGGGTCACCGGCCCGGCCGGTTCCGTCCAGCTGCCCCTGTGCGTGACGCCGATGCCCGACCGGGTCGTCTGGCTGCCGCTGAACTCCACCGGCGGCGGCGTGCGGCGCGATCTGGGCGCCCGCCCCGGTGACGTCGTCACGATCACCGCTCCTGTGACCGAGCCGGAGGTGACCTCATGAGGTATCTCGCCGCGGAGGACCTGTCGATGTTCGGCCACGACCCGTGGTGGCTGATCCTGATCAAGGTCGTGTTCTGCTTCGCGTTCCTGATGCTGACGGTGCTGATCTCCATCGTCATGGAGCGCAAGGTGATGGGCTGGATGCAGCTGCGCATCGGCCCGAACCGGCACGGGCCCTGGGGCATGCTGCAGTCCCTCGCGGACGGCGTGAAGCTGATGCTCAAGGAGGACGTGGTCGTCAAGGGCGCCGACAAGGTGGTCTACGTCCTGGCGCCGATCGTCGCGGCCATCCCCGCCTTCATGGCGGTCGCGGTGATCCCGTTCGGCCCGGCCGGCGGGGAGGTGTCGGTGTTCGGGCACCGCACCGCGATGCAGCTGACCGACCTGCCGATCGCCGTCCTCTACATCCTCGCCACCGCCTCGGTCGGCATCTACGGCATCGTGCTGGCGGGCTGGTCCTCCGGGTCGACGTATCCGCTCCTCGGCGGCCTGCGCTCCTGCGCCCAGATGATCAGCTACGAGATCGCGATGGGCCTGTCCTTCGCGGCGGTGTTCCTCTACTCCGGGTCGATGTCGACCTCGCAGATCGTCGCCTCCCAGCAGGACCGCTGGTACGTGGTGCTGCTGCCGGTCTCGTTCCTCATCTACATCGTGGCGATGGTCGGGGAGACCAACCGGGCGCCGTTCGACATGCCGGAGTCCGAGGGCGACCTGGTGGGCGGCTTCAACACCGAGTACTCGTCGATCAAGTTCGCGCTGTTCATGCTCGCCGAGTACATCAACATGGTCACCGTCTCGATGGTCGCCGTGACCCTCTTCCTCGGCGGCTGGCGGGCGCCCTGGCCGATCAGCACCTTCTGGGAGGGCGCCAACCACGGCTGGTGGCCGCTGCTGTGGTTCCTCGGCAAGGTCGTCTCGTCGCTGTTCGTCTTCATCTGGATCCGCGCCTCGGTGCCCCGGGTGCGCTACGACCAGTTCATGAAGCTGGGCTGGAAGGTCCTCATCCCGATCTCGATGGTCTGGCTGATGCTGGTCGCCACCGTGCGGGCGCTGCGCAACGAGAACTACGACAACCAGTCGATCGTGCTGTACGTCGGCAGCGCGGTGATCGCGCTGCTGCTGCTGTCCTTCGTCGTCGACGTCTTCCGCGACCGCGGGGCGGCGGCGAAGGGCGAGGCCGAACCGGCGGAGGAGGGCCCCGAGCCCGCCTTCGACCCGATGGCGGGCGGATTCCCGGTGCCGCCGCTGCCCGGCCAGTCCCTGCCGCCCGTACCGCGACGGCGCTCCCGACAGGACCGGGAGCTGATTGTCAGTGGTGGCCCCGACACTGTCAGTGACGGAAAGGAGGCCGATGGTGTCTGACTTCCAGAACCCGGTGGCCGGCTTCGGCGTGACCTTCAAGGCCATGTTCAAGAAGCGGCTGACCGAGCAGTACCCCGAGGAGAAGAAGCCCACCGCGCCCCGCTTCCACGGACGTCACCAGCTCAACCGGCATCCGGACGGGCTGGAGAAGTGCATCGGATGCGAGCTGTGCGCCTGGGCCTGCCCGGCGGACGCGATCTACGTGGAGGGCGCCGACAACACCGACGAGGAGCGCTACTCCCCGGGCGAGCGCTACGGCCGCGTCTACCAGATCAACTATCTGCGCTGCATCCTGTGCGGCCTGTGCGTCGAGGCGTGCCCCACCCGGGCGCTGACCATGACCAATGAGTACGAGCTGGCCGACCGCACCCGCGAATCGCTCATCTACACCAAGGAGGAGCTGCTCGCGGGGCTCACCGAGGGCATGGTCGACAGCCCGCACGCCATCTACCCCGGGATGGACGAGCAGGACTACTACCGGGGGCTGGTGACCGAGGCCGCGCCCGGGACCACCCGTCAGACCGCGGTCAGCAAGGGCGAGACCCTGTCCGACCAGGCCGCGGGCAACGAGGAGACCCAAGCGGAGACGCAGGCGGAGAACCAGCGGGGGGTGGAGGCATGAGCGGCGCACTGGCCGCGGCGGCCTCCACCACCTCCACCGGGGAGGCCGTCCAGTTCTGGGTGCTCGGCACGGTCGCCGTGATCGGCGCGCTGTGCACGATCCTGATGCGCAAGGCCGTGCACAGCGCCCTGAGCCTGGCCGGCACCATGATCGTCCTGGCGATCTTCTACCTCGCCAACGGGGCGTATTTCCTGGGCGTCGTCCAGATCGTGGTCTACACCGGCGCGATCATGATGCTCTTCCTCTTCGTCGTGATGCTGGTCGGCGTCACCGCGGCGGATTCGCTGAAGGAGACCCTGAAGGGGCAGCGCTGGCTCGCCGCCCTGTGCGGGCTGGGCTTCGGCATCCTGCTGTGCGCCGGCATCGGGAACGCCTCGCTGAAGACGTTCGACGGGCTGGCGCAGGCCAACTCCGGCGGCAATGTGGAGGGTCTGGCGGCCCTGGTCTTCACCAAGTACGTCTTCGCCTTCGAGATCACCGGCGCGCTGCTGATCACGGCGGCGGTCGGCGCGATGGTGCTGACCCACCGCGAGCGCACCGAGCGGGCGCGCACCCAGCGCGAGCAGTCCGAGGCGCGGGTGCGCACCGGCAAGCACGTCCCGCCGCTGCCCGCCCCCGGTGTCTACGCCCGGCACAACGCGGTGGACATCCCCGGTCTGCTGCCCGACGGCACGACCTCCGAGCTGTCGGTCAACGCGACGCTGCGCGCCCGCGGCCAGGTCCGGGACGTCTCCGGTGAGGCGCTGGCGGAGTTGGCGGCGCTGGAGCGGCGCTCGGAGCGCTGGCTGGGGCGGCGGGCCCCCGAAGACGCTGCCGGCGAGGGCGCCGACAGCGCCTCCGAGGACGCCGAGCACCACAAGGGAGTCGCCAAGTGAATCCGGTCAACTACCTCTACCTGGCCGCCCTGTTGTTCACCATCGGTGCGGCCGGGGTCGTGATCCGGCGGAACGCGATCGTCCTCTTCATGTGCGTCGAGCTGATGCTGAACGCGTGCAACCTCGCGTTCGTCACCTTCTCCCGGCTGCACGGCAACCTCGACGGCCAGATCATCGCGTTCTTCACGATGGTCGTCGCGGCGGCGGAGGTCGTGGTCGGCCTCGCGATCATCGTGACCGTCTTCCGCTCCCGCCATTCGGCCTCGGTCGACGACGCCAGCCTGATGAAGCTCTAGAAGGGGTCGCGTTCAAGTGGAGAACCTCATCGGATTGCTCGTCGCGGCCCCGCTGCTCGGCGCTGCCCTGCTGCTGTGCGGGGGCCGGCGGCTGGACCGCACGGGCCACTACCTCGGCACGGCGCTCGCGGGCGCCTCCTTCGTGATCGGCGCCGTGCTCTTCGCCGACATGCTCGGCCGGGGCGAGCACGACCGCGCCCTGCACAGCCAGGTCTTCAGCTGGATTCCGGTGGGCGGCTTCCGCGCGGACGTCGCCTTCCAGCTCGACCAGCTGTCGATGACCTTCGTCCTGCTGATCTCGGGTGTGGGCACGCTGATCCACATCTACTCGATCGGCTACATGGCGCACGACGAGCGGCGCCGCCGCTTCTTCGGCTATCTCAATCTCTTCCTCGCGGCCATGCTGTTGCTCGTCCTCGCCGACAACTACCTGCTGCTGTACGTCGGCTGGGAGGGCGTCGGCCTCGCCTCGTACCTGCTCATCGGCTTCTGGCAGCACAAGCCGAGCGCGGCGACGGCGGCGAAGAAGGCGTTCATCGTCAACCGCGTCGGTGACATGGGCCTGTCCATCGCGATCATGCTGATGTTCACGACCTTCGGCTCCTTCGCCTTCGCCCCGGTGCTGTCGAACGCGACCGACGCGAGCGAGGGCAAGCTCACCGCCATCGGGCTGATGCTGCTGCTCGCCGCGTGCGGCAAGTCGGCCCAGGTGCCGCTGCAGTCCTGGCTCGGCGACGCGATGGAGGGCCCGACCCCGGTCTCGGCCCTGATCCACGCGGCGACCATGGTGACCGCGGGCGTCTACCTGATCACCCGCTCCGGCGCGATCTTCAACGCGGCGCCCGACGCCCAGGCCGCGGTGGTCGCGGTCGGCGCGGTCACGCTGCTCTTCGGTGCGATCGTCGGTTGCGCGAAGGACGACATCAAGAAGGCCCTGGCCGGGTCCACCATGTCGCAGATCGGCTACATGATCCTGGCCGCCGGGCTCGGCCCGATCGGCTATGTCTTCGCGATCATGCACCTGGTCACCCACGGCTTCTTCAAAGCGGGCCTGTTCCTCGGCGCCGGGTCGGTCATGCACGCCATGAACGACGAGGTCGACATGCGCAAGTACGGGGGCCTGCGAAAGTACATGCCGGTCACCTTCGTCACCTTCGGGCTCGGCTACCTCGCCATCATCGGCTTCCCGGGGCTCTCCGGCTTCTGGTCCAAGGACAAGATCATCGAGGCGGCCTTCGCCAAGGGCGGCACCGAGGGCTGGATCCTCGGCGGCGCGGCCCTGCTGGGCGCGGCCATCACCGCGTACTACATGACGCGCGTGATGCTGATGACGTTCTTCGGCGAGAAGCGATGGGAGCCCGCGCCCGACCCGGACCAGGCGCCCAGCGTCGAACCCGGTCTCGACGTGCGCCCCGGCGAGCTGCCGCATCCGCACGAGTCGCCGAAGTCCATGACCATCCCCATGATCGTCCTGGCCTTCGGATCGGTCTTCGCGGGCGGTCTCTTCAGCCTGAACGACGCGTTCCTGAAGTGGCTGGAGCCGGTCACCGGCCACAGCCACGGCGACTCCCCGCTCAGCGCCGCCGCCGTCACCGCCGGGACGATGGTCGTCCTGGCCATCGGCGTCGCCCTCGCCTGGGCGCAGTACGGGCGCCGGCCCGTGCCGCGCACCGCGCCGCGCGGCTCCCTGCTCACCCGGGCCGCCCGCCGCGACCTGCTTCAGGACGACTTCAACCACGTCGCGCTCGTCCAGCCCGGCCGCTACCTCACCCGCGGTCTGGTCTACCTCGACCACAAGCTGGTCGACGGGGTGGTCAACGGCACGGCGGCCGGGGTCGGCGGGCTCTCCGGCCGATTGCGCAAGCTCCAGAACGGCTACGCCCGTACGTACGCGGTCTCGATGTTCGGCGGTGCGGCGCTTCTCATCGCCGCGACCCTGCTGATGAGGGCGGTCTGAGTCATGTCATTTCCCCTGCTGACGGTCACGGCCGCGGTGCCCGCCCTGGGCGCGGTCGCCACCGCCGCCGTGCCCGCCGCCCAGCGCGCCGCCGCCAAGTGGGTGGCGCTGGCCTTCTCCCTGGTCACCCTCGCCCTCGCGGTGGTCGTCGCGGTCCGCTTCGACCCGGGCGGCGCCCGCTTCCAGCTCACCGAGTCCCACGCCTGGATCAAGGACTTCGGGGTCCGCTACGAACTGGGTGTGGACGGCATCGCGGTCGCTCTGATCGCGCTCACCGCCGTGCTCATCCCCTTCATCATCCTGGCGGGCTGGCATGACGCCGACCCGCTGGAAGGCGCCCGGCCCAACCGCCGCTGGCGGCCCACCCAGGGCTTCTTCGCGCTGATCCTGCTGGTCGAGGCGATGGTGGTGATCTCCTTCGAGGCCACCGACGTCTTCCTCTTCTACATCTTCTTCGAAGCCATGCTCATCCCGATGTACTTCCTCATCGGCGGCTTCGGGGACCGGGCCGGGGAGCGGTCCGAGGAGGAGACGGCCACCCAGCGCAGTTACGCCGCCGTGAAGTTCCTGCTGTACAACCTGGCGGGCGGGCTGATCATGCTGGCCGCGGTGGTCGGGCTCTACGCGGTCACCGCCGACGACCTGGGCACCGGCACCTTCTCGCTCCAGCAGATCGTGGACGCCCGGGCGAGCGGCCAACTCGACATGGGCACCGGCATCGAGCGGCTGCTGTTCCTCGGCTTCTTCTTCGCCTTCGCCGTGAAGGCGCCGCTGTGGCCGCTGCACACCTGGCTGCCCAACGCGATGGGCGAGTCCACCTCGCCCGTCGCCGTGCTGATCACCGCGGTCGTCGACAAGGTCGGCACCTTCGCGATGCTCCGCTTCTGCCTCCAGCTCTTCCCCGAGGCCAGCAAGTGGGCCACCCCGGTGATCCTGGTCCTCGCGCTCATCAGCATCATCTACGGCGCGCTGCTGGCGATCGGCCAGCGGGACATCAAGCGGCTGATCGCCTACGCGTCGATCTCCCACTTCGGCTTCATCATCCTCGGCATCTTCGCCATGACCACCCAGGGCCAGAGCGGCGCCACCCTCTACATGGTCAACCACGGCATCTCGACCGCCGCGCTGATGCTGGTCGCCGGGTTCCTCATCACCCGGCGCGGCTCGCGGCTCATCGCCGACTACGGCGGTGTGCAGAAGGTTGCCCCGGTGCTCGCCGGCACCTTCCTGATCGGCGGTCTCGCCACCCTCTCGCTGCCCGGGCTCGCGCCCTTCATCAGCGAATTCCTGGTGCTCGTCGGCGCGTTCAGCCGCTATCCGGCGGCCGGTGTCATCGCCACCGTCGGCATCGTGCTCGCCGCGCTCTACGTCCTCATCCTCTACCAGCGCACCATGACCGGTCCGGTGAAGGAGGAGGTGCGGTCCATGCCCGATCTGCGGCCGCGCGAACTGCTCGTCGTCGCGCCGCTGATCGCCCTGCTGCTCTTCCTCGGCGTCTACCCCAAGCCGCTGACCGCGATCGTCAACCCGGCCGTGGACCACACGCTGTCCGTGGTGGACGAGAAGGATCCCAAGCCCGCTCACCCCGTCACTGACGCGGGCTGGTTCCACTACAGCCCCAAGCCCGAGGGTGCGTCCCACGACGGTGCTTCCGGAGGTGCCAAGTGACCCACGCGGCCACTGTCCACAGCCTGTGGACGACAGCGGCGGCGGCGCCCGACAAGATCCCCGCGCCGCACATCGAGTACGGGCAGCTGGCGCCCACCCTGATCGTGCTCGGCGCCGCGATCGTCGGCGTACTGATCGAGGCGTTCCTGCCGCGCGCCCAGCGGTACGCGGCGCAGCTGTTCGTCTCCGTCGTCTCCCTCGCCGCGGCCTTCGCGGCCGTCATCGGCCTCGCCGCGAGCGACTACGGCACCGGAAAGGCCCATGTCGCGGCCATGGGCGCCGTCGCCGTCGACGGGCCCGCGCTCTTCCTCCAGGGCACCATTCTCCTGGTCGCGCTGGTCTCGGTGTTCACCTTCGCCGAGCGGCGGCTCGACCCGGTCGTCCACGGCAACCGCGTCGACAACTTCGCGGCCCAGGCCGCCGCCATCCCCGGCGGCGACGCCGAGAAGGCCGCCGTCAAGGCCGGGTTCACCACCACCGAGGTCTTCCCGCTGGTCCTCTTCGCGGTGGGCGGCATGCTCGTCTTCCCCGCCGCGAACGATCTGCTGACCCTCTTCGTGGCGCTGGAGGTCTTCTCCCTCCCGCTGTACGTCCTGTGCGCGCTCGCCCGGCGCCACCGGATGCTCTCCCAGGAGTCCGCCGTCAAGTACTTCCTGCTCGGCGCCTTCTCCTCGGCGTTCCTGCTCTTCGGGATCGCCCTGCTGTACGGCTACGCGGGCACCGTGACGTACGCCGGTCTCGCGGACGTCGTCGACGGCCAGGTCCGCAACGTCACCCCGGCGCTCGCCGGGACCATGGGCAACGACGCGCTGCTGCTCATCGGCGGGGCGATGGTGCTGATGGGCCTGCTGTTCAAGATCGGCGCGGTTCCGTTCCACATGTGGACCCCGGACGTCTACCAGGGCGCCCCCACCCCGGTCACCGGCTTCATGGCCGCGGCCACCAAGGTGGCGGCGTTCGGCGCGCTGCTGCGGCTGCTGTACGTCGTCCTGCCGGGGCTGCGCTGGGACTGGCGGCCGGTGATGTGGGGCGTCGCCATCGTCACCATGCTGGGCGGCGCGATCGTCGCCGTCACCCAGACCGATGTGAAGCGGCTGCTGGCCTACTCCTCCATCGCGCACGCCGGGTTCATCCTCGCCGGTGTCATCGCCACCACCCCCGAGGGCATCTCCTCCGTCCTCTTCTACCTCGCCGCGTACTCCTTCGTGACCCTCGGAGCCTTCGCGGTGGTCACCCTGGTCCGCGACGCGGGCGGCGAGGCCACCCACCTGTCGAAGTGGGCCGGGCTCGGCCGCCGTTCGCCGCTGGTGGCCGCGGTCTTCGCGGTCTTCCTGCTGGCCTTCGCCGGTATCCCGCTGACCAGTGGGTTCGCGGGGAAGTTCGCGGTCTTCAAGGCGGCGGCGGACGGGGGTGCGGGTGCGCTGGTCGTGATCGGTGTGATCTCGTCGGCGATCGCGGCCTTCTTCTACATCCGCGTCATCGTGCTGATGTTCTTCAGCGAACCCCGCACCGACGGCCCCTCGGTGGCCGTCCCGAGCCCCCTGACCTCCTCGGCGATCGCGATCGGCGTCGCGGTCACGGTGGTGCTCGGCGTGGCCCCGCAGTACTTCCTGGACCTGGCGGGTCAAGCGGGCGTCTTCGTGCGGTAGCCGCACCAGCCGCTTCCGGTTGTGCGCGGCGAGCCCCCGGCGGATCGCCGGGGGCTCGCGGGGCAGCTGGAGTGGTCAGCTCGACGGGAGGTTCGTCGGCAGGTCGGTGGGGATGCCGGAGGGCAGCGAGGTCGGGATGTCGGAGGGGAAGTCGCTGGGGGAGGTGGTCCGGGTGAACGTGTCGTTCTCGGAGAGCGCGTCCCAGTCGACGGTGAGCGTCTTGCCGTCCCCGCTCGGGGCGACCTTGCCCATGGTGCGGTCGGTGTTGCCGTCGGCGCACTTGAGCATCAGCATCTTCTCGCCGGTGTCGGTGTACTCACCGTTGCACAGGTGCTTGCCCGAGATCAGGGAGGCCTTCTCGCCGCCGATGGACAGGATGATCGTCTGCCCGCCGGTCTTGGCCAGATAGGCGCCGGTGATCTTGGAGTTCGCGCCCCCCTCCGCCGGGGCGCTGGACTCCTGTGCCGACGGGGTGTCCTTGGACGTGTCCTTCGTCCCCTCGTCGCTGTCGCTGCCGCATGCCGTGAGCAGGAGGGCGGCCGCGGCCACCGTTCCGGCGATGCTCGCTGCCTTCTTCACGCGCTTCTCCTTGGCTGTCAGGGCTGTCCGGGCTGTCCGGGCTCCCAGGGCAGGAGCACGACAAATTAGCAGTCGCTCATGACGCCGCCGGGACAACGTGGCCGCTCACCTCACCCATGCCGATGCGGGCCCCGTCCGGGCCGGGAGCCCAGGCGGTGAGGGTCACCTCGTCGCCGTCCTCCAGGAAGGTCCGGGTGCCGTCGGGGAGGCGCAGCGGATCGCGGCCGCCCCAGGTGAGTTCGAGCAGGCAGCCCAGCTCGTCCGGGCGCGGGCCGCTGACCGTGCCGGAGGCGAAGACGTCGCCGGTGCGCAGCGAGGCGCCGTTCACGGTCAGATGGGCGAGCTGCTGGGCCGCCGTCCAGTACATGGCGGAGAACGGGGGCCGGGAGACGGTGTGGCCGTTGATGGCGACCTCGATGCGCAGGTCGAATCCGCCGGGCTCGGCGGCCGAGTCGTCGAGGTAGGGGAGCGGTGGGACGTCGCGGGCGGGCGGGGCGGTACGGGCCGCGGCGAGGGCGTCCAGCGGGGTGACCCAGGCGGCGAGGGAGGTGGCGAAGCACTTGCCGAGGAAGGGGCCGAGGGGGCGGGACTCCCAGGCCTGGATGTCGCGGGCGGACCAGTCGTTGAGGAGGCAGACGCCGAAGACGTGGTCGTGGAACCCGGCGAGCGGCAGCGGTGTATTCAGAGGTGAGGGCGCGCCGACGACGAAGGCGACCTCGGCTTCGAAGTCGAGGCGCAGCGAGGGGCCGAAGACCGGCCGGGGAGGAGCGGGCGATGCTGGGCCGGACGATGCGGGAGCGGGCGGAGCCGGGGGCAGGTGCTGGCCGTGGGGGCGGACGACGGGCGAGCCCGAGACGAGCACGGTGCCGGCCCGGCCGTGGTAGCCGACCGGCATGTGCTTCCAGTTGGGGGTGAGGGCCTCGCCGTCCGGGCGGAAGATCTTCCCGGCGTTGGAGGCGTGATGCTCGCTGGCGAAGAAGTCGACATAGTCCGCCACCTCGATCGGGAGGTGGAGCGCGAGGGCGGCGAGGGGGTGCATCAGGGGCTCGATGGCGTGCCGGTGCGCCGGGTTGGTCAGCCAGTCGCGCAGCTCCGCGCGGACGGCCTGCCAGACCGGACGGCCCGCGGCCATCAGCGGGTTGAGGGAGGAGGCGCCGAGCAGTTCGGCGTGCGGGGAGGCCGCGACCGCCGCGGCGGCGCCCGCGTCCAGCACATGGCTGCCGTAGCGCACGCCGATCTTCCGCAGATGGGGGGCATCGGAGGTGGTGAACACGCCATAGGGGAGGTTGTCCGGGCCGAAGGGATCGCCTTCGGGCAGGTCGAGCGGGCTTCGCTGCGCCATGGGTGGTGCCTCGCCTTCTCCTCGTCGCCACGGTTGGCCAGCCACACCCTATGGCCCGGGAGGTTTCCGCCCCGGTGGTGCGCCTGCCGCGCCCGCGGTACGGCGTACGCGTCGCCCCGGCCGGCCAACGCGGTGGCCTCGGCACACGCATGAGCGGCCCTCCGGGGCGGCTCCGGCCGCCGATCGGTGAACGCTCGGGGGCCGCCTGATGAATGATCTGCTGGTGATCGCGGTATCGCGTGGGTGAGCCGGTCGATTCGGGAGAGGGCGTTGTGCTGCGCACAAGGCGGGAAGGCGCCCACAGTGATCGATACCCGACCGGATACGCTGCCTTTTGGTGGAGGCGGCGACACATCGACATTCCGCGTGAACGTAGGCAGACAGGAGTACCCCGTGAGCGTCATCGGGCCCTTCGGGCTGAGCGTGCGGGACCGGACTCTGGAAGCCGACACCCAGGCCGGGCTGGCGGCTGTCGAAGAGGGCCTGCTGGAGGCCACCAAGAGTGACGTGCCGTTCATCACCGAGGCGGCCCAGCATCTGGTGCGCGCGGGCGGCAAGCGTTTCCGGCCGCTGCTGGTGCTGCTGGCCGCGCAGTTCGGCGATCCGTACGCCCCCGGTGTGGTCCCCTCGGCGGTCGTCGTCGAGCTGACGCACCTGGCCACGCTCTACCACGACGACGTGATGGACGAGGCCGAGGTGCGGCGCGGGGTGCCCAGCGCCAACGCCCGCTGGGGCAACTCGGTCGCGGTGCTCACCGGTGACTTCCTCTTCGCCCGCGCCTCCCACGTCCTGGCCGATCTCGGCCCGGAGGCGGTGCGGGTCCAGGCCGAGGCGTTCGAGCGGCTGGTGACGGGCCAGATCCTGGAGACCGCGGGACCGCGCGGCCGCGACCCCATCGAGCACTATCTGGATGTCCTCGCGGGCAAGACGGGCTCGCTGATCGCCGTCTCCGGGCGGTTCGGCGCGATGATGTCCGGCGCCGACGAGTCCATCGTCAACATCCTGACCCAGTACGGGGAGCGGCTCGGGATGGCCTTCCAGCTGGCCGACGACGTGCTGGACATCGCCAGCGACAGCCACGAGTCCGGCAAGACCCCCGGCACCGATCTGCGCGAGGGCATCGCCACCCTCCCCGTCCTGCACCTGAGGCAACAGGCGGAGGCGACCGGCGCGCCGGAGGACCGGGAGCTGTGCGAGCTGCTCGCGGGCGACCTCACCGATGACGCCCGCCACGCGGAGGTCCTGCGGCGGCTGCGCGCCCACCCCGCCCTGGAGCAGGCCCGCCAGGACACGCTGCGCTACGCGGCGGAGGCCCGTTCGATGCTGGCCCCCCTGCCGGCGGGCCCGGCCAAGGCGGCCCTGGAGGGCCTGTGCGACGCGGTGGCCCACCGGGCCGGCTGACCCCTCCCCCCTTTTGGGGGAGCGGATCCCCCTACGGGATACCCCGAGGGGGATCAGACCCGCGGCGCGGGCCGTCATACCCGAGCAGTACACGGACTTGATCCTGCGGGCTGACGTAACCGGTCGTGCGATTTGGTGGGATGAGAACACCACCACATGGCGGGATCGGGAGACAATGGCCCGAGAGGTGGACGAGTGCAGGCTGACGACCGCCGCCGACGACGGAGGTAGAGCACACATGGCACGGATCCGACCGATACAGGTCGCCGACGACGGCTTCTGGGACGAGGAACGACCGACACGCCGCACCAAGGCGCTCCGCTACGGGGCCCCGGTCGCCGTGGCGGGCATCGCGGCCGCCACGATCGGGCTCGTCCCGGCGCTGGCCAGCAGCGGCGCCCCCGACCTGCCGAAGATCACGGCACAGCAGCTGATCAGCAAGATGGCCGCCTCGGACCAGCAGCAGGTCTCCGGCTCGCTGAAGATCACCACGGATCTGGGGCTCCCGACGCTGCCGGGCGGCGGCTCCCTCGCCGGTCTCGCGGGCGACCTCGGCGGCGAGAAGGGCGGCGCGACCGCCTCGCCGGAGGCCAAGCTCACCGAGCTGGTGTCCGGTACGCACACCCTGCGGGTGGCCGCCGACGGCCCCGACAAGCAGCGGGTGTCGATCGTGGAGAACGCGGCCGAGTACAGCATGATCCACAACGGTGATCAGCTGTGGGCGTACGACAGCGGCAGCAACTCCGTCTACCACTCCACCGGCCCGAAGGGCGCCGAGGGCAAGCGCGACCACCGCGGCGCGCCGCCCCGCGACCTGGGGGACGCCACCCCGCAGCAGTTCGCCAAGCAGATGCTCTCCGCCGTGGACGACACCACCTCGGTGACGGTCGACGGCACCACCCGGGTCGCCGGGCGGGACGCCTACCAGCTGCTGATCAAGCCCAAGCAGAGCGCGTCCACGGTCGGCGAGGTCCGTATCGCGGTCGACGCGGACAACGGGGTGCCGCTGAAGTTCACCCTCACCCCCAAGAGCGGCGGCAAGGCGGCCGTCGACGTGGGCTTCACCAAGGTGGACTTCGGCAAGCCCGCCGCGGGCACCTTCGACTTCACGCCGCCCAAGGGCGCCAAGGTCACCGAGGGCAGCGCCCGCGACCACCGGGAGAAGGGCTTCCCGCAGGGGAAGGGCTTCAAGGACCGGTCGGCCGGGAAGGACGCCCTGTCCGGTCCGGGCGCCCTGTCCGGGCTGAACGTCACCGGCAAGGGCTGGGACACCATCGCCCGCCTCGACGGTCAGGGCGCCGGCGGGTCCGGCGGCGCCTCCTCCGCCCCGGGCGGCGACAGCGGAGCGGCCTCCGGCCTCCTCGGCAGCTTCGGCAAGAAGGTCAAGGGCGACTTCGGCTCCGGCACGGTGTTCAGCACCCGCCTGGTGAACGCGCTGATGACCGACGACGGCAAGGTCTTCGTCGGCGCGGTCGACAAGGACGCCCTGGTCGCGGCCGCCAACAAGGCCAAGTAGGGCCGCGCAGCGCCGCGTCACCGCGGAGGAAAGGGGAGCCCGTGGACGAGCCGTCCGCCGATCCCGTGGTGGAGACCCGCGGGCTCACCAAGCGCTACCGGGGCGGTCAGCTCGCCGTCGACGGGCTCGACCTGACCGTCCCGCGCGGCAGCGTCTTCGGCTTCCTCGGGCCCAACGGCTCGGGGAAGACGACGACCATCCGCATGCTCATGGGGCTGATCGAGCCCACCTCGGGCGGCGCCCGGCTGCTCGGGCGGCCGATGCCGCGTGCCGCCCGCAGCGTGCTGCCGAGGGTGGGCGCCCTCATCGAGGGGCCCGCCCTCTACCCGTATCTGAGCGGCCGGGACAACCTGCTGCGCTACGACGCCGCCGACCCGACCGCCGACCCCCGCACCCGTGCCGCCCGGGCCGCCGCGGCCCTGGACCGGGTCGGGCTCGGGGCCGCGGCGGGAAAGAAGGCCCGGGCGTACTCGCTGGGGATGAAACAGCGCCTCGGCCTGGCCGCCGCCCTGCTCCAGCCGCGTGAGCTGCTGGTGCTCGACGAACCGACCAACGGGCTCGACCCGCAGGGCATGCGCGAGATCCGCACCCTGGTGCGCGAGCTGGCCCGTGAGGGCACCACGGTCTTCCTCTCCTCGCATCTCCTCGACGAGATCGAACAGGTCTGCACCCATGCGGCGGTCATGGCCCAGGGGCGGCTGATCGCCCAGGGCACGGTCGCCGAGCTGGCGGCGGGCAGCCGCGGCAGGCTGTCCGTCACCACCCCCGATCCCGCCGAGGCCGTCCGCGTCCTCAAGGAGCACGGGGTGACGGACCTGGTGGTCCTGGAGGAGCGGGTCTCCGGCGAGCTGCCCTCGCCCGCGCCCGAGCCCGCCGATCTGAACGCCGCCCTGGTGCGCGCCGGGGTGCGGGTGCGGGCCTTCGGCGCCGAGGGCGCCTCACTGGAGGACGCCTTCGTCGCGCTGACCGGGGAGGGATTCGATGTCGCGGGCTGAAACGACCGAAGCCGCTGGTCCGGCCGGACCGGCTGAACCGGCAGGGGCGGCAGGGACGGCCCGGCCGCGTCCGCTGTGGACCCTGGCCCTCTTCCGCAGCGAGCTGTCCACTACCTTCCGCCGCTGGCGGACGCTGGCGCTGCTCGGGGTGCTCGCGGCCGTCCCGGTCCTCATCGGCGTCGCCGTGAAGATCGAGACCAGCGACGGCGGCGGCTTCGGCCGCGGTGGCGGGGGAGGTGGAGGAGGCGGAGCGAGCGGCGACGGGCCCGCCTTCTTCTCCCAGATCACCAACAACGGGATCTTCCTCGTCTTCGCCGCGCTGGCGGCGACGCTGCCCGTCTTCCTGCCGATGGCCATCGGGGTGATCGCCGGGGACTCCATCGCCGGTGAGGCGGGCCCGGGGACGCTGCGCCATCTGCTGGTCGCCCCCGCCGGGCGCACCCGGCTGCTGCTCGCCAAGTTCGTCACCATCCTGGCGTTCTGCCTGGCCGCGACCCTGGCGGTGGCCGCCGCCGGACTGGCGACCGGGGCGATGCTGTTCCCGCTCGGCGATGTCACGCTGATCTCCGGCACCTCGGTGTCGTTCGGCGACGGGCTGGTGCGGGCGCTGGGCGTGGCGGGCGTCGTGGCGCTGTCGCTGGT
Source organism: Streptomyces sp. NPDC019937 (assembly GCF_040631655.1). NCBI lineage: Bacteria > Bacillati > Actinomycetota > Actinomycetes > Kitasatosporales > Streptomycetaceae > Streptomyces > Streptomyces sp. NPDC019937. Next base: position 34,331 of record NZ_JBEYAL010000032.1, on the reverse strand, counting down.
GGGGATCGCGGCGGTGGGCCTGTTCGTCTCCACCCTCACCAACAGCGGCATCGCGGCCATGGCGACCACGGTCGGACTCGTGGTCACGGTGCAGATCCTGGACACGATCCCGCAGCTGCACGCGATCCAGCCGTATCTCTTCCCGCACTACTGGCTCAGCTTCGCGGATCTGCTCCGCCAGCCGGTCTACTGGGACCAGCTGATCAAGAACGCGGAGCTGCAGGGGCTGTATCTGGCCGTGTTCGGCTCGGCGGCCTGGGCCCGGTTCACCGCGAAGGACATCACGGTCTGAGCGGTCGGCGTACCGCCGTACGGACCGCTCAGACCCTGCTGTCGGCGCGTCAGGAGGACAGCGTCCAGACGGCGTACGCGATGGCGTCGCTGTTGCGGTCCAGCGCGGTGTCGTTGGTGTTGGACGTGGTGTCGCACGAGCGGTGGTAGCAGCGGTCGAAGGCCTGACCGGAGGTGCCGCCCCACTTCTGGGCCTGGGCGGCGGTCTTGATGTAGTCGGCGCCGCTGAACAGGCCGCCCACCGGGACGCCCGCGTTCTTGAACGGGGCGTGGTCGGAGCGCCCGTCGCCCTCGGTCTCTATCTCCGTCGGCACGCCCTTGGCGGCGAAGAAGTCCTTGAAGACCCCTTCGATCCGGGCGTCGTCGTCATAGACGAAGTAGCCCGGGTTGGGCGAGCCGATCATGTCGAAGTTGAGATAGCTGTCGATCTTCGCCCGGTTGGCGGACGACAGGCCGTTGACGTAGTTCCGGGACCCGACCATGCCCAGCTCCTCGGCGCCCCACCAGGCGAACCGCAGATGCTTGGTGGGCTTCAGCCCCGAGCGGGCGACGGTGAGCGCGGTCTCCAGGACGCCCGCGGACCCCGAGCCGTTGTCGTTGATGCCCGGACCCGCGGTGACGGAGTCCAGGTGGGCGCCGGAGAACACCACCTTGTCGGTGTCGCCGCCGGGCCAGTCGGCGATGAGGTTGTAGCCGGTGGAGCCGCTGGAGGTGAACTGCTGGACCGTGGTGGTGAACCCGGCCGCGTCCAGCGCGCCCTTGATGTAGTCGAGCGACGCCTTGTAGCCCGGACGGCCGTGGGCGCGGTTGCCGCCGTTGGCGGTGGCGATGGACTGGAACTTGGTCAAATGGGCCTTGACGTTCGCGAGCGAGACGTCCGGTACGGCCAGGGCGGCCCCGGACGAGCCGGCCGCCGGGGGCGGTGGGGGAGCCGCGGCGGCCGCCGAGGTGGCGGGGGCGGCCGAGACCAGCGCGGCGATCGCCGCTCCGGTGGCGACGGCGGCGGCCGCCCGGCGGGACGCGGATCTTCGGGGGGTGTGGCGCGGGTCAGCACATGACGACATGGGGGGCTCCGATTCCGAACGGGGACTGCACGGAATGACGTGACGCTGTGTGATGCACGGACGTACGTACCCATGGGGGTGGTGGAGCGGTACGACAAGATGATTCTGAGTGGCGCGAGGCTGATGTTCCGGGTGTGACTGACCCTGCGTCAAGAGCGGGAACCGGACATCACCCGCCGGATATCGGGCCCGGCCGCGCCTCCGTCGCCGTGACCGGCGCCGCGTTCGCCGGCGCCGCGGCCTCCGCCAGCGCCCGCCTTGCCCGGTGCCCGGTCCGCAGCGCGTCCCAGGTGAGCAGCGCGAGCGCGAACCAGACGAGGGTGAAGCCCGCCCACCGCTCGGGCGGCATGGACTCGTGGAAGACCACCAGCCCGAGGATGAACTGGGAGGTCGGCGTGAGGTACTGGAGCATCCCGATCGTCGACAGCGGCAGCCGTACCGCCGAGGCCCCGAAGAGGATCAGCGGCGCCGCGGTGACCAGCCCGCAGCTGGCCAGCAGCGCCGAGTGCGCCACGCCGCCGCCGCTGCCGAACGTGCTGTCGCCGCGCGCCGTGAGGTAGCAGAGGAAGCCGAGCGCGGGCAGGAACTGCACGGCCGTCTCGGCGGCCAGCGACTCCAGCCCGTCCAGCCCGATCCGCTTCTTGACCAGGCCGTAGGTGGCGAAGGAGAAGGCCAGGGTGAGGGCGATCCAGGGCGGCTTGCCGTAGCCGACGGACAGGACGACCACCGCCACCGCGCCCACGCCGACCGCCGCCCACTGCGCCGGGCGCAGCCGCTCGCGCAGCAGCAGCACGCCGAAGGCGATGCTGACCAGGGGGTTGATGAAGTAGCCGAGCGCGGTCTCGACGACGTGTCCGCTGTTGACGCCCCAGATGTACAGGCCCCAGTTGACGGAGATGGCGCTCGCGGCGAGCGCGACGAGACCGAGCCGCCGGGGCTGCCGCAGCAGCGGCCCGATCCAGGACCAGCGGCGCAGCGCCAGCAGGATGAGCCCGACGACCACCAGCGACCAGACCATGCGGTGGGCGAGGATCTCGACCGCGCCCGCGGGCTGCAGCAGTGGCCAGTAGAGCGGGGCGAGTCCCCACAGGCCGTACGCGGCGAAGCCGTAGACGAGCCCGGCGCGGTCCTGGTGGGCTTGAGTCTGCGGCTGCGTCTGCACAAGGCCCTCCCGGCGGCGTGTAGGCCCTGCTGAGGGGGCGCCCGTCCGACGGTAGCGCCGGGCGGCCCGCCTGTCATGCCCGTATCCGCGATACGGGACTGACGGGCGGGCCGCACCCGGGTGCTCAGCCCTTGAGCGCCACCGCGACGGAGTCCGCGATCGGCGTGGTCGGGCGGCCGATCAGCCGGGACAGGTCGCCGGGGGTGGCGGCCAGGCGCCCGCGCCCGATCGCCGTGTCGACGTCGGCCAGGATGGCGGCCAGCGGCTCGGGCAGGCCCGCGCCGGTGAGGATCCCCCGGACCTCCTCCTCGGAGACGGCGCGGTAGACGATCTCCTTGCCGGTCTGCCGGGCGATCTCGGCGGCGTACTCGGCGAAGCTCCAGGCGGTGTCGCCGGACAGCTCGTACGCGGTGTTCTCGTGGCCCTCGCCGGTCAGGACGGCGACGGCGGCCGCCGCGTAGTCGGCGCGCGCGGCGGAGGCGACCCGGCCCTCGCCGGCGGCGGCGACGACGGCGCCGTGCTCCAGCACGGGGGCCAGCCGCTCGGTGTAGTTCTCGTTGTACCAGCCGTTGCGCAGCAGGACGTACGGCAGACCGGACTCGGTGAGGGCCCGCTCGGTGGCGTGGTGCTCGTCGGCGAGCGTGAAGTCGGCGGCCGGGCCGCCCAGCACGCTGGTGTACGCGAGCAGGGCGACGCCGGCCTCCTTGGCGGCGGCGATGACGGCCTGGTGCTGCGGGACGCGCTGCCCGACCTCGCTGCCCGAGATCAGCAGCACCTTGTCGCCCGCGGCGAAGGCGCCGCGCAGCGTCTCGGGGCGGCTGTAGTCGGCCACCTTCAGGGTGACGCCGCGGGCCGCGAGCGGGGCGGCCTTGTCGGCGTCGCGCACGACCGCGGTGATCCGGTCGGCCGGAACCTTCTCCAGCAGACCCTCGATGACGAGGCGGCCGAGCTGCCCGGTGGCTCCGGTGACGACGATGCTCATGGGGGAATCTCTCTTCTGATCGCGTGGGGTCTCGTGCGTCCGATGTGCTCTTCACCCTAGGCACAGCGCTAACCATTTGAAAGTACCCACTTTGACGTAAGGTACTGGCATGGGAGTAAGTGAGAGCGCCGAGCGGGTGCGCCTGTGGACCGGGGCCGAAGGCGGCCCCACGGCCTGCCCCTCGCGGCTGATCCTGGAGCACATGACCAGCCGGTGGGGTGTGCTGGTCCTGGCCGTCCTGCTGGACGGCACCCACCGCTTCAGCGAGCTGCGGCGCACGATCGGCGGGGTGAGCGAGAAGATGCTCGCCCAGACGCTCCAGACCCTGGAGCGCGACGGCTTCGTCCACCGTGAGGCGCACCCCGTCATCCCGCCGCGGGTGGACTACTCGCTGACCGATCTGGGCCGGGAGGCGGCGAGCCGGGTGTGGGCGCTGTCGGTCTGGGCGGAGGAGCACACTCCGCGGGTGCTGGCGGCCCGGGAGGCATACGACGCGGCCAGGCCGGGTGCCTAGACCCGGCCTGGCCGCGTTCGTGGTGGGAGGGGGCCGTACGGCTCAGCCGACGACCGTCCAGGTGTCGTTCCCCGCGAGCAGCGCGCCGAGGTCGCCCTTGCCCTTGCGCTCGACGGCGGCGTCGATCTGGGTCGACATCTGGTCGTCGTAGACCGGCCGCTGGACGTCCCGCAGCACCCCGATGGGGGTGTGGTGCAGGGTGTCCGGGTGGGCCAGCCGGGACAGCGCGAACGCGGTGGTGGGGGAGGCCGCGTGGGCGTCGTGGACCAGGATCCGGTCCTCGTTCTCGGCGGTGACCGCGACGACCTCCAGATCGCCGGTGGCCTGGTTCCGTACGACGCCCTTGGCACCGTCGGCGCCGAAGCGGATCGGCCGGCCGTGCTCCAGCCGGATCACGGCCTCCTCGGCCTGCTCCTTGTCCTTGAGCGCGTCGAAGGCGCCGTCGTTGAAGATGTTGCAGTTCTGGTAGATCTCCACCAGCGCGGTGCCCGGATGGGCGGCGGCCTCGCGCAGCACCTGGGTGAGGTGCTTGCGGTCGGAGTCCACGGTGCGGGCGACGAAGCCCGCCTCGGCGCCGAGCGCCAGCGAGATGGGGTTGAACGGGGCGTCCAGGGAGCCCATCGGGGTCGACTTGGTGATCTTGCCGACCTCGGAGGTCGGGCTGTACTGGCCCTTGGTGAGGCCGTAGATGCGGTTGTTGAACAGCAGGATCTTCAGGTTCACATTGCGGCGCAGCGCGTGGATCAGGTGGTTGCCGCCGATGGACAGCGCGTCGCCGTCACCGGTGACCACCCACACCGACAGATCTCTGCGGGCGGCGGCGAGGCCGGTGGCGATGGCGGGGGCGCGGCCGTGGATCGAGTGCATCCCGTAGGTGTTCATGTAGTACGGGAAGCGGGAGGAGCAGCCGATGCCGGAGACGAAGACGATGTTCTCCTTCGCCAGCCCCAGTTCGGGCATGAAGCCCTGGACGGCGGCGAGGATCGCGTAGTCACCGCAGCCCGGGCACCAGCGCACCTCCTGGTCGGACTTGAAGTCCTTCATGGACTGCTTGCCCTCGGCCTTGGGCACCAGGGACAGCGCCTCGGCCATCGCGACGGGCCGCTGCGAGATGGTCTCAGTCATCGATGGCCTCCTTGAGGGCCGTCGCCAGCTGCTCGGCCTTGAACGGCAGCCCCCGCACCTGGGTGAAGGAGCGGGTGTCGACGAGGTACTTGGCACGGATGAGGGTGGCGAGCTGGCCGAGGTTCATCTCGGGCACGACCACCTTGTCGTAGCGGGCCAGCACCTCGCCGAGGTTGGCCGGGAAGGGGTTGAGGTGGCGCAGATGGGCCTGGGCGATCCGGTCGCCGGCCCGGCGCACCCGGCGCACCGCGGCGGTGATCGGCCCGTACGTCGAGCCCCAGCCCAGCACCAGGGTGCGGGCGTCGCCGGTGGGGTCGTCGACCGTCAGGTCCTCGACCTCGATGCCGTCCACCTTGGCCTGCCGCACGCGGACCATGTGGTCGTGGTTGGCCGGGTCGTAGGAGATGTTGCCGGAGCCGTCCTGCTTCTCGATGCCGCCGATGCGGTGTTCGAGCCCCGGGGTGCCGGGCACGGCCCAGGGGCGGGCCAGGGTCAGCGGGTCGCGCTTGTACGGCCAGAAGACCTCGGTGCCGTCGGCCAGCTCGTGGTTGGGGCCGGTCGCGAACTGGACCCGCAGATCCGGCAGGCCGTCGACCTCCGGCACCCGCCACGGCTCCGACCCGTTGGCCAGGTAGCCGTCGGACAGCACGAAGACCGGGGTGCGGTAGGTGAGGGCGATCCGCGCCGCGTCCAGCGTGGCGTCGAAGCAGTCGGCCGGGGTCTTCGGCGCCACGATCGGCACCGGCGCCTCACCGTTGCGCCCGTACATCGCCTGCAGCAGATCCGCCTGCTCGGTCTTGGTCGGCAGCCCCGTGGACGGGCCGCCGCGCTGGATGTCGATCACCAGCAGCGGCAGCTCCAGACTGACCGCGAGCCCGATGGTCTCCGACTTCAGCGCCACCCCGGGACCGGAGGTGGTCGTCACCGCGAGCGCCCCGCCGAACGCGGCGCCCAGCGCCGCGCCGATGCCCGCGATCTCGTCCTCCGCCTGGAAGGTGCGCACGCCGAAGTTCTTGTGCTTGCTCAGCTCGTGCAGGATGTCGGAGGCCGGGGTGATCGGGTACGAGCCCAGGAACAGCGGCAGGTCCGCCTGCTGGGACGCGGCGATCAGCCCGTACGACAGCGCCAGGTTGCCGGAGATGTTCCGGTACGTACCCGAAGGGAAGGCGCTGGCGGCGGGCGCCACCTCATACGAGACCGCGAAGTCCTCGGTCGTCTCGCCGAAGTTCCACCCGGCCCGGAAGGCCGCCACGTTCGCCTCGGCGATCTGCGGCTTCTTGGCGAACTTCTGGCGCAGGAACGTCTCGGTGTTCTCCGTCGGCCGGTGGTACATCCACGACAGCAGGCCGAGCGCGAACATGTTCTTGCTGCGCTCCGCCTCCTTCCTCGACAGCCCGAACTCCTTCAGGGCCTCGATGGTCAGCGTCGTCAGCGGCACCGGGTGGACCTGGTACGCGTCCAGCGAGCCGTCCTCGAGCGGGCTGCGCTCGTAGCCGACCTTCGCCATCGGGCGCTTGGTGAACTCGTCGGTGTTGACGATGATGTCGGCACCGCGCGGCACGTCGCCCAGATTGGCCTTGAGCGCGGCCGGGTTCATCGCCACCAGGACGTCCGGCGCGTCGCCGGGGGTGAGGATGTCGTGATCGGCGAAGTGGAGCTGGAAGCTCGACACGCCGGGCAGGGTTCCGGCGGGGGCGCGGATCTCGGCCGGGAAGTTCGGCAGGGTCGACAGGTCGTTCCCGAACGACGCCGTCTCCGAGGTGAACCGGTCTCCGGTGAGCTGCATACCGTCACCCGAGTCACCCGCGAATCGGATGATCACGCGATCCAGACGGCGGACCTCCTTGCCGCCGTCCGGTGTACCCCGTTCCCCGGCGAGCCCTCGCTCGCCCTGCTGATCGGCTGGTTCGGCCTGCTCGGCCGGGCTGCTGACCTGGCTGGTCACTGCTTCGGACCTCCCTCGAGGCGGCGCGCACCTGGACCGTCGGTGCCGACCGGTTGTCCCATGACCATCGTACGTCGGTAAGGCTCGCCTTCCTTGGGCGGACCACCTGATGGATTCCGCGCCACGTGCCCGTGATGTGGTGATGTGATACGACTTTCCCGCCCTCCGTGGGGTCATATCGGGTGATCCCCTCACTGGGCCTTTGGTCCCGCTTTGGCCTCGTGACCACGGGCGTCAGGAGTTGAGGTAGGTGAGCACCGCGAGCACCCGGCGGTGATCCCCGTCACTCGGCGACAGGCCCAGCTTCAGGAAGATGTTGCTGACGTGCTTCTCCACCGCCCCGTCGCTCACCACCAGCTGCCGGGCGATCGCCCCGTTCGTCCGGCCCTCCGCCATCAGGCCCAGGACCTCCCGCTCCCTCGGGGTGAGCCCGGCCAGCACATCCTGCTTACGGCTGCGGCCCAGCAGCTGCGCGACGACCTCCGGGTCCAGCGCCGTACCCCCGCGGGCCACCCGCACCACCGCGTCCACGAACTCGCGCACCTCGGCCACCCGGTCCTTGAGCAGATAGCCGATGCCGCGGCTGCTCCCGGCCAGCAGCTCGGTCGCGTACTGCTCCTCCACGTACTGCGAGAGCACCAGCACCCCGATCCCCGCATGGTCACGGCGCAGCTGGATCGCGGCCCGCACCCCCTCGTCGGTGTGGGTGGGCGGCATCCGTACGTCCGCGACCACCACATCCGGCAGCGCGTCCTCGTCGGCCAGCTCGCGGATCGCCTTGATCAGCGCCTCCGCGTCGCCCACCCCCGCGACGACCTCATGGCCGCGGTCGGTCAGCAGCCGGGTCAGGCCCTCCCGCAGCAGCACCGAATCCTCGGCGATGACCACCCGCACTCTGTCCTCCACCACGATGCCCGGCCCCCCAGTCGCTTTGTCGCACAGTCGGGGCCAGCATTCCAGGGTTCGTACCGATCCGCCGCGCATATCGCGCCCGCCGTGCGGGCCGCCGTCAGCGCCAGGGCAGCTCCACGGTCACCGAGGTCGGCCCGCCGGGCGGGGAGTGGACGATCAGCACCCCGTCGACCGCCTCGACGCGCTCCGCGAGCCCCGCCAGACCGCTGCCCCCGGCCGAGAGGGCGGCCCCGCCCCGCCCGTCGTCGCCGACCCGCAGCATCACCCGGCCGTCGGCGCGCCACACGTCGACGTCGGCCCTGCTCGCGGCGCTGTGTTTGCTGATGTTCTGGAGGAGTTCGGAGACGGTGAAGTAGGCGATGCCTTCGATGGCGGGTGCGGGGCGCTGGGGGAGGTCGGTGGTGACGGTGACGGGGACGGTGCAGCGGGCGGCGAGTGCGGAGAGGGCGGGGCCGAGTCCGCGGTCGGTGAGGATGGCGGGGTGGATGCCGCGGGCGAGGTCGCGGAGTTCCTGGAGGGCGAGTTTCACTTCGCCGTGGGCTTCGTCGACCATGCGGGCGGCTGCTCGGGGGTCTTCGTCGAGTTTTTCCTTGGCGAGGCCGAGGTCCATGGCGAGGGCGACCAGGCGGGCCTGTGCTCCGTCGTGGAGGTCGCGTTCGATGCGGCGCAGGTCGGCGGCGGCGGTGTCGACCACCGTGCCCCGGTCCGACTCCAGCTCCCACACCCGGGTCGCCAGCCGGGACGGGCCCAGCAGCCCGGTGACCAGGATCCGGTCGACGGACGTCAGCGCCCGCATCACCCACGGCGTCGCCAGCAGGACCAGCACCCCGAGGACACAGGACGCGGCGACCTCGAACGGGGTGTCCAGGTAGAAGTGGCGGTCCCGGTTGTCGTCCCCGAACAGCTCCAGACCCGGCTGATCGATGTACGCGGGGAAGACCCACCGCCACAGCGGATACGTCGCGAAGCCCCAGCCGTAGCAGGCGAACACCGTCGCGAAGGTGAACGCGAAGATCGCCCACGGCAGGTGCAGCAGCGCGTACAGCACGTGCCGCCACGAGGTGCCGCTCTTGAGCAGCGCGCCCACCCACGACACCGGCCCCCGCTTGCCGCTGGCCGCGCGGACCGGCTCCGGCTCGGCCACCTCAAGACCCAGCAGCGCACGGGCGCGGGCCCGCTCCACGACCCCGATCCCCCGGCAGCCCGCCAGGGCGGCGCCGAGCACCGGAACGCCGAGGAAGGTGATCAGGAGCCCCGCGCCGAGGGCGAGCATGACGGCCGCGTACGTGAAGGTCAGGATCGACACCGGCAAGCTGATCACCAGGTACAGGAACTCGCGCCAGACGCGGGCCTCGAACGGCGCGCGCAGTGCCGGGGGCACCGGGCGGTGCCGGGGTTCGCTCCCCGGCCCGTACGGTCCGTATGCGGTGGCCATCTCGTCGTCCGTCCTCCCGAAGCCGGGGCCGGGCCCGGCTTGCCCGCTGTCGTCGCCCTTCAGCCTCCCCGGCACCGGCCGCCCGGGCCATGAAGCGGGTCGGCGTCTTCGTCCGGGGGCTAACCCCACCCTTTCGGTACGGCCTACGGCGTCCGGCGGGCCGCCGCCGTGCGGCGGGGGACCCCGCCCGTACGGCTCGTACCGTCGCGGTCGCGCCACGGCAGCTCGGCGTCCACCGAGGTCGGACCGCCGGGCGGGGAGTCCACCCGGAACCGGCCGTCCACCGAGCCGAGCCGTTCCGCGAGCCCCGCCAGCCCGCTGCCGCCGTCCGGCGACGCGCCGCCGCGCCCGTCGTCCCGCACCCGGATCAGCAGCCTGCCGCCGGACCGGGACAGCGCGACCGACGCGGTCCTGGCGGCGCTGTGTTTGCTGATGTTCTGGAGGAGTTCGGAGACGGTGAAGTAGGCGATGCCTTCGATGGCGGGTGCGGGGCGCTGGGGGAGGTCGGTGGTGACGGTGACGGGGACGGTGCAGCGGGCGGCGAGTGCGGAGAGGGCGGGGCCGAGTCCGCGGTCGGTGAGGATGGCGGGGTGGATGCCGCGGGCGAGGTCGCGGAGTTCCTGGAGGGCGAGTTTCACTTCGCCGTGGGCTTCGTCGACCATGCGGGCGGCCGCTCGGGGGTCTTCGTCGAGTTTTTCCTTGGCGAGGCCGAGGTCCATGGCGAGGGCGACCAGGCGGGCCTGTGCTCCGTCGTGGAGGTCGCGTTCGATGCGGCGCAGGTCGGCGGCGGCGGTGTCGACCACCGTGCCCCGGTCCGACTCCAGCTCCGCTATGCGCCGCTCCAGCTCGTCCGACGGCGACAGCAGCCCGCGCACCATCACCCGGTCCACGCTGGTCAGCGCCCGGGCGATCCAGGGCAGCACCGGCCAGGCGATGAACAGCGAGGTCAGCGTCAGCGCGAAGGTCAGGACGCCCCACGGCAGCCGGATGGCGGCGTAGAGCGTGGCCCGCCAGCCCACCGGATCCCGCAGGCTCCGCCACAGCCAGCTGAAGAAGCCGTCGTCGATCCCGCCCGGCATCCGGCTGGGCTCGTCCACGTGGAGCGCCAGCAGCCCACGGGCGCGGCGCCGCTCGAACCGGGCGAACGCCCGGCTGCCCAGCAGCCCCATGGCCAGCACCGGCAGCCCCCCGATCGTGACCGCCATGCCCACGCCCACGGTCAGCCACAGCAGGGCGTAGACGAAGCCGAAGATGCCCATCGGCAGATTGATCAGGAGATGGGCGATCTCCTTCCACGTCTGCGCGGGATACGCGAAGGCGGGCGGGCGCGGCAGCCGCTCGCGGCCCTCTCGGGGGGAGCCGCCGGGGGAGCCGTCGGGGGAACTGGTGGTCATGGCACCACAGACTGCCGCCCCCCGGCAGGCGGCGCCATGGGGTGCGTCGCCGGGCCCGAGTAGGGCTAACCCCACCCGTCCCGGGCTCCGCATGCCGGACGGGCGGATCGCCCCACGGCCGGTAGGGCCTAGACTCCCGTGCGTACGGATCGTCGAACACACGAGGTCGACGAGCAGCAGGCAGGACAGGGAGCGAGGGGCGGACGTGCCGGAGGCGACGACCGTGCGCGCGGCCAGTGGCGTCCCGCTCGCGGCCGACTACTTCCACGCCTATACGGTGGTGGGCCTGGTCGCGGCGGTCGGGGTGATCTTCGTGGCCGTGGCCTTCGGGGCAGGGCGGCTGCTGCGGCCGGTGGTGCCGACGCCCGAGAAGCTGCTGACATACGAGTGCGGTGTGGACCCCGTGGGCGAGAGCTGGGCACACACCCAGGTCCGCTACTACGTCTACGCTTTCTTGTACGTGATTTTCGCGGTGGATTCGATCTTCCTGTTCCCGTGGGCGACGGTCTTCGCCGCGCCCGGTTTCGGCGCCGCCACCCTGGTGGAGATGTTCATCTTCCTCGGGTTCCTCGCCGTAGGTCTGCTGTACGCATGGAAGAAGGGCGTCCTGGAATGGACGTGACACCGACCCCCGCGCAGGCTCCCGTGGATCTCCCGGAGCCGCGCCGCCTCGGCCCGCTCGCCCGGCTGGCGCCCGAACCGATGAAGGTGGTCCTGAACTGGGGCCGCCGCTACAGCCTGTGGGTCTTCAACTTCGGGCTCGCCTGCTGCGCCATCGAGTTCATCGCCGCCTCGATGGCCCGCCACGACTTCATCCGGCTCGGCGTGATCCCCTTCGCGCCCGGACCGCGCCAGGCCGACCTGATGGTCGTCTCCGGCACCGTCACCGACAAGATGGCGCCCGCGGTCAAGCGGCTCTACGAGCAGATGCCGGAACCGAAGTACGTGATCTCCTTCGGCGCCTGCTCGAACTGCGGCGGCCCCTACTGGGACTCGTACGCCGTGACCAAGGGCGTCGACCAGATCATCCCGGTCGATGTGTACGTCCCCGGCTGCCCGCCCCGGCCCGAGGCGCTGCTCCAGGGCATCCTCAAGCTCCAGGAGAAGATCGCCCGCGAGTCGCTGGGGGAGCGGTACGCGACGGGCGCCCGCCCGTCCACGGCCGCGCTGCGCAGCGGCCTGGTCACGCCCCCGGCGGCCGGGGAGGACACGCCATGACCGAGCCGAACGAGCCGACCGAGGCCGCCGAGCCGGACGTGGTGGGCTGGCTGCCGCGTCCCGCCGCCGAACTGTTCGGCGCGGGCGCCACGGCCGAGGAGGCGTACGGCCTCCTCACCGTCGACGTGCCCGCCGAGTCCTGGACCACGGCGCTGGAGACCGCCCGCGACACCCTCGGCTGCACCTACTTCGACTGGCTGAGCGCGGTGGACGAGCCCGGCGAGGGCTTCCGGGTGGCCGCGCACGTCGTCGCCCTCGCCCCGGGCGCCGCCATACGCCGGCTGCTGGTCCGCACCACCGTCCCGCACGACGCGGCCACCCTGCCCACCGCCGTGGGCGTCTACGCGGGCGCGGCCTGGCACGAGCGCGAGACCCACGAGATGTTCGGGATCGGCTTCGACGGCCACCCCGGCCTCACGCCGCTGCTGCTGCCCGACAACTTCGAGGGCCACCCGCTGCGCAAGGACTTCGTGCTGGCGGCCCGGGTCGCCAAGGCCTGGCCGGGCGCGAAGGAGCCGGGGGAGTCCGACCACGGCGGCCCCAAGCGGCGCCAGATGCTCCCCCCGGGCGTGCCCGACCCCAACGAATGGGGCCCGCTCAAGGGCCAGCTGCCGCCCGCCCCCGCCCGCCCGGCCCGCGGTGCCCGCGCGGCGGGCGACCGCCCGGTCCGCCGTGCGCGCAGCGCGTCGGCCGGTTCGGCGTCCCAGTCCGGCGAGGCCGCCGAGCCGAAGGCCGCGGGCGCGGCCCCGGCCGAGCGCCCGGCGCGGCGGACGCGCAGCGCGTCGGCGGGCTCGGCGAGCCAGCAGGCCGCGGCGGCCGCCGACGCGGCACCGACGCCGGACGCCCCCGCGGAGACCGCGCCCCCGGCGGCCGGTCGCCCGGCGAGGCGCACCCGCAGCGCGAGCGAGGGCTCGGCGAGCCAGCAGGAGTCGTCCGCCGACGCGCGGTCCGGCGCGACGACGCCCGACGCGGCGGCCCCCGCCACGGAGGCCGAGCGCCCGGCGCGGCGGCCCCGCGCGTCCGACGCCCCGTGGCACCACGCGCGCCCGGCGTATGACGACGCGGCGCAGTCCGGCCCCGCGCCGGAGGCCCCCGCGAAGGACGCCGCCGAGTCCGGCGGCGAACGGGGAGCGGACGACGGCCGGTCCGGCACGCCGAACCAGGACGCCGCGCAGCAGGACGCGCCGGAACAACCGGACAGCGCGAAACGCCGCGCCGCCGAACCCGAACCCGAAAGCGCGCAACCGGAAACCGGCGAACCCGCCACCGCCGAGCCCGGCACCGCGCAACCCGGTACCGCCGAACCCGGCAACGACGAGACGACCCACCCCGACGGCCCCCCAGGAGGCACCGCGTGAACGACGTCCTCGACGTCGCGCTGCGACTGCTCGTCCTCCTCGTCGCGTTCCTGGTCCTCCCGCTGCTGGTCGGTCAGACCGAGCACAAGGTCATGGCCCATATGCAGGGCCGCCTCGGGCCGATGTACGCGGGTGGCTTCCACGGGTGGGCCCAGCTGGTCGCGGACGGCGTGAAGTTCGCGCAGAAGGAAGACGTGGTTCCGGCCGGGGCCGACCGGCGGATCTTCCAGCTCGCGCCCGCCGTCGCGCTGCTGCCGTACCTGCTGGTCCTGGTCGCGATCCCGATCGGCCCGGACGGCGCGGTCGGGCAGGCCATCGACGCGGGCATCTTCTTCGTGCTCGCGGTGATGGGCGTCGGCGTGCTGGGCTCGCTGATGGCGGGCTGGGCGTCGGCCAATAAGTTCTCCCTGCTCGGCGGCTTGCGGACGGCCGCCCAGCTCATGGCGTACGAGCTGCCGATGCTGCTCACCGCCGCGTCCGTGGCGATGGCCGCGGGCACGGTGTCGCTGCCCGGCATCCTCGACGCGTTCCAGTGGTGGTGGGTGCCGTGGCAGATCGTCGGCGGGCTGGTGTTCTTCACCGCCGGGCTGGCCGAGCTGCAGCGCCCGCCGTTCGACGCCCCGGTGGCCGACTCCGAGATCATCTTCGGCGCGTACACCGAGTACACCGGGCTGCGCTTCGCGCTCTTCCTGCTGGCCGAGTACGCGGGCATCGTGATCCTCTGCGGGCTGACCACCGTCCTGTTCCTCGGCGGCTGGCACGGTCCGCTCGAAGGCGACATCGGCTGGGTGTGGACGCTGCTCAAGACGGCCGTCCTCGCCTTCGTCGTGATCTGGCTGCGGGTGAGCTATCCGCGGCTGCGCGAGGACCAGTTGCAGAAGCTCGCCTGGACCTGCCTCATTCCGCTTTCCCTCGCCCAGATCGCCCTCACCGGCGTCGTCAAGGTGGTGATCTCCTGATGGGTATTCCCGGTTCCGGCCTGGCCAAGGGCCTCGCCGTCACCCTGCGCACGATGACCCGCAGGTCGCACACCGCGCAGTATCCGGAGGCCCAGCCCGAACTGCCGCCCCGTACCCGTGGGGTGATCGGGCTGTTCGAGGAGAACTGCACGGTCTGCATGCTGTGCGCGCGCGAGTGCCCGGACTGGTGCATCTACATCGACTCGCACAAGGAGACGGTGCCCCCGGCGGCGCCGGGCGGGCGCGAGCGCAGCCGCAATGTGCTGGATCGGTTCGCCATCGACTTCGCCCTGTGCATGTACTGCGGTATCTGCATCGAGGTGTGTCCTTTCGACGCGCTGTTCTGGTCGCCGGAGTTCGAGTACGCGGAGGAGGACATCCGCGACCTCACCCATGAGCGGGACAAGCTCCGCGAATGGATGTGGACGGTGCCCGCGCCGCCCGCGCTCGACCCGGCCGCCGAGGAGCCGAAGGAGATCGCCGCCGCCCGCAAGGCCGCCGAGAAGGCCGCCGCGGCCGAAGCCGCGAAGGCGGCCGAAGCGGCCAAGGCAGCCGAGCCCGACGGGCAGAACGGGGCCGCCTCGTGAGCGCCGCGGTCCACCTGGCCGCCACCGGCCACGGGTTCCTGTCGCCCACCGGCGTCGAGATCGCCTTCCTCCTGGTGGGCATCGCGACGTTCGCCGCGGCCGTCGTCACCGTCACCACCCAGCAGCTGGTGCACGCCGCGCTGTGGCTGGTGGTGGCGCTCGGCGGGCTCGCCGTGGAATACCTGCTGCTCACCGCGGAGTTCATCGCCTGGGTGCAGGTGCTGATCTACGTCGGCTCCGTCGTCGTCCTCCTCCTCTTCGGGCTGATGCTGACCAAGGCGCCCATCGGCCGCTCCCCGGACGCCGATTCGGGCAACCGCCCCGCCGCCCTCGCCGTGGCCGTCGCCTCGGCCGCCGCGCTGGTGTGGGTGGTCGTGGACGCCTTCCGGGCCACCTGGATCGACCTGGACAAGGGAGTGCAGGGCTCCACCGCGGTCTCCGGGGCAAGCCTGTTCCGTTACTGGGTGCTGCCGTTCGAGGCGCTGTCGGTGCTGCTGCTCGCCGCGCTCGTCGGCGCGATCGTGCTGTCCCGCAAGAAGGTTGAGGAGAAGCGCTGATGCACCTCGCCTACCCCGCCGTGCTCGCGGTCCTCCTCTTCTGCACCGGCCTGTACGGCGTGCTGGCCCGCCGCAACGCGATCCTGGTGCTGATGTCCGTCGAGCTGATGCTCAACGCCGTCAACCTCAACCTCGTCGCCTTCGACGTCTGGCTCCGCGACACCCTGCACGCGGGCCAGGCGCTCACCCTGTTCACCATCGCCATCGCCGCCGCCGAGATCGGCATCGGTCTCGCCATCGTCCTCCTCGTCTACCGCAACCGGGGCACCTCCGACGTCGACCGGCTCCGGGACCTGGCCGACCCCCCGCCGACAGGCCAGGTGCTGCCCATGGACGACAGCGACGACAGCATGGCAGCCGCCACTGACAACGGCCCCGACAACAGCCCCGACGCCGAGGCATCTCCCGCCCGGAGGCAGACCGCGTGACGACCACGACCGCCGCCGTTCTCGTCCCGCTCCTGCCCTTCCTCGGTGCCGCCGCGGGACTCCTTCTCGGCCGCCGCGCCCCCGGCTTCGTACGGCCCCTCGCCATCCTGCCCACCCTCGCCGCGACCGTGCTCGCCGTCCTCGTCGCCGTACGGCAGGGCGGCGGCGAAGGCGCCGGGAAGGCGCCGCTGACCCTCGCCACCCGGCTCGCCGACACCGGCTCGGTCCCGATCGACCTGGCGCTGCACATCGACGGGTTCGCCGCCCTGGTCGCGGTCCTCGTCGGCGTCGTCGCGTGCTGCGTGCAGATCTACTCGACCGGCTATCTGCGGGACGACCCCCGCTACCCGTCCTACGCCGCCCTCGTCTCCCTCTTCACCGCCGCGATGCTCCTCGTCGTCTATTCCGACGACCTGATCGTGCTGCTCGTCGGCTGGGAGATCATGGGCATCTGCTCGTACTTCCTGGTCGGCCACTACTGGGAGACCGCGGCCGCCCGGTCCGCCTCGCTCAAGGCGTTCCTCGTCACCAAGCTCGGCGACGTCCCGTTCCTGATCGGCATCTTCGCGCTCGCCGGGGACACCGGCACGTTCCGCATCAGCGAGATCTACGCCCGGCTCACCGCCACCACCTCCGGCATCCCGCTGGACCACCCGACCCTGATCGCGCTGCTGCTGCTGGCCGGGGTCGCGGGCAAGTCGGCCCAGTTCCCGCTGCACACCTGGCTGCCGGACGCGATGGCGGGCCCCACCCCGGTGTCCGCGCTGATCCACGCCGCCACCATGGTCGCCGCCGGTGTCTACTTCATCGCCCGGCTGCTGCCCGTCTTCGCGTCCTCCGCCGCCGCGCTCGCCGTCCTCGCCGCCATGGCGGCGATCACCATGGTCGGCTCGGCGCTCGCCGCGCTCGCCCAGGACGACATCAAACGCGTCCTCGCCTACTCGACCGTCGGCCAGCTCGGCTACATGACCGGCGCCCTGGCCGTGAACGACCGCGGCGCGGCCGTCTTCCACCTCATCGCGCACGGCGCGTTCAAGGCGCTGCTCTTCCTCGGCGCCGGCGTGATCATCCACGCGGCCGGGACGAACTCGCTGGCCGCCATGTCCCGCATGAGCGGTCTCGCCAAGCGCATCCCCGACGCCTACTGGACCACCACGGTCGCGCTGCTCGCGCTCGCCGCCATCCCGCCGTTCGCGGGCTTCTTCTCCAAGGAAGCCGTCCTCGGCGCCGCCGAGCACGCCGCCACCGGCCACACCTCCGCCGTACCGGCGGGCGTCGGCTGGACCGTGCTCACCGCCGGGCTGCTCACCGCGCTGCTCACCGCCGCGTACGCGGGCCGCCTGTGGCTGCTGGCCTTCCGCGGCACGGGCGAACAGGCCCCCGACCACGGCAAGCAGCCGATCACGCTGAACGTCGTCCTGTGGGTGCTCTTCGTGCCCACCCTCGCCCTCGGGCTGTCCTACCGCACCCTCCCCGACTGGTTCGACGGCGAGACCCTCACCCCCACCCTCACCACCTCCGTCCTCGGCACCGGAGCCGCCCTCATCGGCGTGCTCGTCATGTACGCCGCGTGGCGGCACACCTCGGCGCGGGCCGCCCGCGTACCGCTCGGAGCCGTGGCCGCCCACCCGGACGCCGCCGACGCCGTCTCCGAGGTCGAGGCGATCGCCACCCACGAGGCCGCCTACGGCTCCATCGCCGGGGCCGCCGACCCCGCCGACCCCGGCCGCCTCCTCCTCGGTCCCCTCCACCGCCACGCGGCAGCCGGTTTCCACCTCGACGCCGTCTACGGCGCCCTGTTCGTCCGCCCCGTGCGCGCCGCGGCCGGCCTCGTCCGCTTCCTCGACCGCGAGGTCGTCGAGACGTACGTACGCGGCGCGGCCGGTGCCCCCCGCCTGCTCGGCGCGGCCGTCCGGCGCGCCCAGAACGGCAATGTGCAGACCTACCTCGGCGCGCTGCTCGCGGGCTCCCTCGTCCTGGCCGTGGCCGCCGTCCTCGTCGCAGCGGGAGCCTGACCCGTGAACCACACCGCCCTGCAATACCTCCTCGCGGCCGTCGTCGTGCTCCCCCTGCTCGGCTCCGTCGCCGCCCTGCTCCCGGCCCCGCCCGGCCTGAAGGGCCGCGACCCGGACCAGGCCGTGCTGCGCCACGGCGTCACCGTCACCGGCGCCGTGCTCGCCGCCGCCGTCGCGCTCGCCGTCGGCTTCGACCACGGCCGCCCGGGCACGATGCAGGCCCAGACCGACATCAGCTGGATCCCGGCGCTGGACATCCGGATCCACCTCGGCGTGGACGGCGTCTCGCTGCCCCTGCTCGTGCTGACCGCGCTGCTGACGTTCCTCTGCGCCATCTACTCGTACAAGAACATGCCCTCCGGAGGCTCTGCCAAGGGCTTCGTCTCGCTGCTCCTCCTCCTGGAGGGCGGCACCCTGGCCAGCTTCGCGGTCCTGGACCTGATGCTGTTCTTCCTGGCGTTCGAGATGACGCTCATCCCGATGTACTTCCTCATCAACCGGTGGGGAGGCGCCGAACGGGAGCGCGCCGCCTGGCGGTTCATCCTCTACACGCTGCTCGGCTCCGTCGTCATGCTGCTCGGCCTCCTCCTCGTCGGGGTCAAGGGCGGCACCTTCGACATGGTGGCACTCGCCACGGACAACGGCTCCGGGCTCAGTCACACCACCCAGCTCATCGCGGCCCTCGCCATCATCGCCGGACTCGCCGTCAAGGCCCCGATGTGGCCGCTGCACAGCTGGCTGCCGGACGCCCACACCGCCGCGCCCACCGTCGGCTCGGTCCTCCTCGCGGGCGTCCTGCTGAAGATGGGCACGTACGGACTGGTCCGCATCGTGCTGCCGATGGTCCCCGAGGGCGCCCACACCTTCGCGCCCTACCTGGCCGCGTTCGCCGTCGTCGGCATCATCTACGGATCCCTCGCCTGCCTGGCCCTGGCCCGCTCCGGCGCGGGCGGCGACCTCAAGCGGCTCATCGCCTACTCCTCCGTCGGCCACATGGGCTTCGTGCTGCTGGGCATCGCCACCCTCACCCCCACCGGGGTGAACGGCGCGCTGTTCGCCAACATCGCCCACGGCCTCATCACCGGCCTGCTCTTCTTCCTGGTCGGCGCCCTCAAGGACCGCTCCGGCACCACCGACCTGGACCAGCTCTCGGGCGCCGGCGGCGCCGCCCTCTACGGCAGGGCGCCCCGCCTCGGCGGACTGCTCGCCTTCGGCGCCGTCGCCTCCCTGGGACTGCCCGGACTCGCCGGGTTCTGGGGCGAGATGCTCGCCATGTTCGGCGCCTTCGAACCCGCCGACGGGCTCAGCCGCCCGGCGTACCTCACCTATATGGCGCTCGCCGCCTTCGGCACCCTGCTGACCGCCGCCTACATGCTCATCGTCGTACGGCGCGTCTGCATGGGCGACCACCCCGTGGAACCCGGGGCCGAACACGGCGCCGCCCGGCCCGCCCTGGCCGACGTCCACGGCTACGAAATCGCCGCCTGGAGCCCCCTGGTGGCCCTCACCGTCCTCGCCGGACTGTGGCCCGCGGCCCTCCTCGGCCTCACCGACCCGGCCGTGCAGCAGCTCCTCGCGGGAGGCAACTGATGACACCGATCGCCTCTGGTCTCGCCGCGGGCCTCGTCCAGTCCGTCGACTGGCCCGCCGTCGCCCCGCCCACCATCGCCGCCGTGGCCGGACTCGTCGTCCTCGTCGCCGACCTCTTCCTGCCCGAGCGCAGGAAGCCCCTCCTGGGATGGCTGGCGATCACGGGCCTGCTCCTCGCCGGGCTCAGCCTGCTGCCCCTGCTCCACGGTGACCGCTCCACCTTCTGCGTCGGCTCCGGCGGCGCCGAGGCGTGCAGCTACACGGCCGATGCGTTCACCCTCGTCATCCAGCTCCTGGTGCTCGGCGGGGCGCTGCTCACCGCGCTGCTGTCCGTCAGCGGCATCAAGGACCTGCGGCTCCCCGCGGGCGAGTTCTGGTTCCTGCTGCTGTCGTCCGCCTCCGGCGCGGCCCTGCTGCCCGCCTCCCGGGACCTCGCGACCCTCGTCGTCGCCCTGGAGGTGGCCTCCCTCCCCGCCTTCGCGCTCGTCGGGCTGCGCCGGGAGAGCCGGCTCTCCTCCGAGGCCGCGCTGAAGTTCTTCCTCTCCTCGGTCACCGCGACCGCCGTCATGCTGCTCGGCGTCAGCTTCGTCTACGCCACCACCGGCAGCCTGCACCTGTCCCGGATCGCCGACGGCCTCACCCACGTCGACCCCCGGTTCGACACGCTCGCCCAGACGGGCGTCGTCCTCACCCTGGTCGGCTTCGCCTTCAAGACCGCCGCCGTGCCCTTCCACTTCTGGGTCCCGGACACCTACGTCGGCGCGCCGATCCCGGTGGCCGCCTACCTCTCCGTGGTCGGCAAGGCGGTCGGCTTCTCCGGCCTCATCCTGGTGACCCTCCTCGCCTTCCCGTCCTACGACGACGTGTGGGGCCCGGCCATCGCCGTCCTCGCCGCCCTCACCATGACCGCGGGCAACGTCGCCGCGCTGCGCCAGCGCCCCGAGCGCGCGCACAGCGCCGTCCGCCTGCTGGCCTGGTCCTCCGTCGGACAGGCGGGCTATCTGCTGGTCCCGATCGCCGCCGCCGGATACGCGGGCTCCGCCGGCGACGCGTCCCAGGCCATCGGCTCGACCGTCGCGTACGCGCTGATGTACGCGGCCGTGAACCTCGGCGCCTTCGCGGTCGTCGCCCTCGTCGCCCGTACGCACGCCACCGGCCGCATCACCGACTACCGCGGCCTGTACGCGGCCCGCCCGGCCGCCGCCCTCGCGCTCGGCTTCTTCCTGCTGTGCCTGGCCGGGCTGCCGCCGGGCATCATCGGGCTCTTCGCCAAGGTGACCGTCTTCTCCACGGCCGTCCACGCGGGCCTCGGCTGGCTGGCCGTCGTGATGGCGCTGAACGTGGTGATCGCCCTCTACTACTACCTCCAGTGGACGGCCGTCCTCTTCCGCGCACCGGAACCCGCGGGCGCGGCGACCGTCACCCCGGTGCCGGCCACCGCCCCCCTGACCGCCGCCATCGGCCTCGCCGCCGTCCTCGGCATCGCCCTCTCCGGCGCCCCCCAGCTCGTCCTGCGGTTCGCCTCCGGCGCCCTGCTGTAGCGTCCGCTCACGGCGCACATGGGTGCACAAGGGAACTAGTGACCCTCAGCCGGCGTTGACCAGTTCAGGGACGGTCCACTGAAAGGTGGAGACACCAGTCAAGGGTCCCCCTGGGCATCATTGGGAGGGCGTACCGTGCACCGCCGGCACAACGGGCTGAAGACCGCCGTACTCCTCGGGGGGCTGTCCGCGCTCATCATCGTCATCGGCAGCTTCTTCGGCCGGATGGGGCTGATCATCGCGGTGTTCGTCGCCCTGGGGACGAACGCGTACGCCTACTGGAACAGCGACAAGCTCGCCCTGCGGGCCATGCGGGCGCGTCCCGTCAGCGAGTTCGAGGCGCCGGGGCTCTACCGGATGGTGCGCGAGCTGTCGACCGCCGCCCGGCAGCCCATGCCGCGGCTCTACATCTCCCCGACGGAGGCCCCCAACGCCTTCGCGACCGGCCGCAACCCGCGCAGGGCGGCGGTCTGCTGCACCGACGGCATCCTGCGGCTGCTCGACGAGCGGGAGCTGCGGGGGGTCATCGGCCATGAGCTGAGCCACGTCTACAACCGCGACATCCTCATCTCCTCCATCGCGGGCGCGCTCGCCAGCGTGGTGGTGTTCCTGGTCAACTTCGCCTGGCTGATCCCGGTCGGCCGGTCCGACGACGACGAGGGCCCCGGGTTCATCGGGATGCTGCTGATCATGTTCCTGGGCCCGCTCGCGGCCGCCATCATCCAGCTCGCCGTCAGCCGCTCCCGCGAGTACGAGGCGGACGCGTCCGGCGCGCAGCTCACCGGCGACCCCCTGGCCCTCGCCAGCGCCCTGCGCAAGCTCGAAGCGGGCACGCAGGCGCTGCCGCTGCCCCCGGAACCCCGGCTGGAGACCGCCAGCCATATGATGATCGCCAACCCGTTCCGGGCCGGGGACGGAATGGCAAAGCTCTTCTCCACTCACCCGCCCATGCGGGAGCGGATCGCACGACTCGAAAAAATGGCGGGGGAGCAACCATGAAGACCATTCTGAATATCATCTGGCTCGTGCTCAGCGGCTTCTGGATGGCGTGCGGCTATGTGCTCGCCGGTCTGCTGCTGTGCATCACCATCATCGGCATCCCCTTCGGGATCGCCTCGTTCCGCATCGCCGGGTTCGCCCTGTGGCCCTTCGGCCGCACGGCCGTACCCCGCCGCGACGCGGGCGCCGCCTCCTGCGTGGGCAACGTGCTGTGGCTCGTCCTCGCGGGCTGGTGGCTCGCCCTCGGCCACATCGTCACCGGCGTCCTGCTGTGCGTCACGATCATCGGCATCCCGCTGGGCGTCGCCAACTTCAAGCTGATCCCGATCTCCCTGACCCCGCTCGGCCACGACATCGTCCCGACGGACCGCCCCTTCGCCGCCCGCTGATCACCCGGCGGGTCAGCTCGCCTTCGCGGTATGCCTCGTGAGGTCCAGGAGCGACGGGGGCACATGCGGCCGGCGGGCCATCACCCGTAGCGTGGTGCGCAGTCTGTCGCGGCTGCGCACGGAGGTGACCGTCTCCAGCGCGGTGTTGATCGAGACCAGCGTGGCCTCGCACTCCCGCCACGCGTGGGCGGCCGCGTACGCCGACAGCAGGGCGACGCTGTAGTAGAGCGTCCCCCGGCCCTCCGGGAAGGACGCCGAGGCCAGCTCGAGCGCGCGCCGCATCTTGGGGATCGCGGCCTTGGCCTCACCGGCGGCAAGGAGCGCCTCGCCCTCGTGGCCGGTGATCTCGCTGTCGTTCACCCACCACGCCCACGCCGGGTCCCGGGGGCTGATCGAGTCCTCCAGCCCGGCTCTGGCGCCCTCCAGCTCGGTCAGCGCCCGCCGGTGGTCGCCCACTTGGGCGAGCGCCCTGCCCCGGCGCACGCGTGCGAGCAGCGCGATACGGGGCGGGACGCGAGGCCTGGTCAGCAGCTCGTCGGCGATCCGCAGCGCCTCGCCCGCGCGGCCGGTCTGTACATCGTGCATCGCGAGCATGTCCAGGGCGAACCACTCCATGGTCCTGTCCCCGGCCTGCCGGGCGAGCAGATGGGACTCCAGGAACGCCGTCCGCGAGGCGTCCCACCGCCCGGCGTCGAACAGCAGCCAGCCCGCGATCTCGGCGAGCTCGGCGACGGCCGACAGGTACCCGGCCCGCGCCCGCTCCGGAACGGCTCCCCGGTCCAGCTTCCGCTGCTCCGCCCGCCACACCTGTACGGCCGCTGGTGCCATCACCCCACCGCCGTACCGGTTGTCGTGCGCCAGCAGGTGGGCGACGGAGGCACGCATGTGCGCGATGTCTCCGTCGACGCCGGTGGGCCGCTCGGCGCCCGGCTCCGGCGGGCGCGCCTCCGGCGCCCTGAGCGAGACCAGCGCCCCATCGGCCTCCAGCAGGCCGTCCAGGGCCGCCGCCAGCGCCTCCGACGGCTGCTGTCTGCCGTTGATCACGCGCGAGAGGTAGGCGGGGTCGTAGTTGAGCGCACGGGCCGTGGCGCGCATGGACAAGCCCCGCTCGGCGAGCAGAGCACGAACGCGCGATCCGAAATCGCCCATGGCGGAACCCCCTGCGTGGACCGTTGACTCCTCAGCGTAGTCAACGCTCGGCAACTCCCGCAGCTACGGGCCCGCGCTCAAGGATGGCCGCACCAGTTCCCACGACAGGAAGAACGCGATGACCGGCCTGCGCCTACTGCCCTGGACGACCACGGACGGCAAACCCTGCTACCTCGCCCCCGGCGACGCCGACAGCCGGATGAACCGGCGGGCGGACGAGGTCGAGGCGCTGCACCTGCGCATGGGTACCGAACTGCTGGCCCACGCCCGCGCCCTGCTGGGCGACCGCAGGGCGCATGCCGGGGAACTCCGCTACCTGGCGCACCGGCTGACGGAAGCCCTCCGTGACGCCCTGCGGATCGCCGAGAGCCGGGGCGACCGGCTGACGGCGGCCCCCGCCGGCGGGGACGGTGCCGCCACACACGAACGCCGGGGCCCGCAAGGCCCCGGCGTGCCGTAACCCGGCGAGAGAGCTACCGGTAGTTGACGAACTGGATCGCGAAGTCCAGGTCCTTCCCCTTCAGCAGCGCGATCACGGACTGCAGGTCGTCGCGGCTCTTGGAGGTGACCCGCAGCTCCTCGCCCTGCACCTGCGCCTTGACGCCCTTCGGGCCCTCATCGCGGATGATCTTGGCGACCTTCTTCGCGTTGTCCTGCGAGATGCCTTCCTGCAGGGAGGCGAAGATCTTGTACTCCTTGCCGGACGCCTGCGGCTCGCCCGCGTCCAGCGCCTTCAGCGAGATCCCGCGCTTGACGAGCTTGGACTGGAAGACGTCGAGGATCGCCTTCACCCGCTCCTCGGAGTTCGCGCGCATCTCGATCCGCTCGCCCGACCAGTCGATCGAGGCCCCGACGTTCTTGAAGTCGTAGCGCTGGGAGATCTCGCGGCTCGCCTGGTTGAGCGCGTTGTCGACCTCCTGCCGCTCGACCTTCGAGACGATGTCGAAACTGGAGTCGGCCATCTTGAGTTGGCTCCTCGTACGTAGATCCGTCAGTGGCACGGCCCAGCGGACCGTAAGCGCCAGCCTAGCCATCCCGGCCATGATCCAGAGGCGATCAACCGGGTGGCGGACCACCCCCCGGCATCAGGTATTGTTTACGTCGTTGCCAGGGAGCGGCACCGCGAAAGCGGCGCAGGGCACCTGGTCACACATCCCAGGCGGTGTGCCCGAGTGGCCAATGGGAGCGGACTGTAAATCCGTCGGCTTAGCCTACCCAGGTTCGAATCCTGGCGCCGCCACGCTGGGAAAACGGCCCCCGAGCCGCGGAAACGCGGCTGGGGGCCGTTGTCATTACGCTGAGAACATGCCCAGGTACGAGCAGATCGCCGGCGCGCCGCGCCATCGTGTCCGGCGGGGCAACGACCGGCATCAGTGGGAGAAGGACCGGGCACGGCGGTCCAGGACCGAGCGTCTGAGCACCGGGGCCACGGAGCACGACACCGGGCTGGAGGTGACCGATCTCGCCTTCCACGCCGAGTACCGCGAGGCGACGGCGGACGAGGACCTGGCGGCGGTCTTCGGGGTGCCGGTGGGCACGCGGCTGCTGGAGCGGGTCTACCGCACCACGTGCCGCGCGGAGGGCGCGCCCTTCGCCCTGGTGCACTCCTATCTCGTGCACGGCGTGGTGGCCGCCAATCCGGATCTGCTCGACGCCGCCAACGAGCCCTGGCCCGGGGGCACGCAGCACCAGCTCTCCACGATCGGCGTCGAGCTGGACCGCGTCGAGGAACGGGTCACGGCCCGCCCGCCCACGGCGGAAGAGGCCGGGGCGCTCGGCCTGGAGCGGGGCGACTCGCTGCTGCTCATCCGGAAGATCTGCGTCGACACCGGCGGCCGGGTCGTCGAGGTCTCGGACGTGCGGCTGCCCGGTGACCGTACCGAGCTGGTCTTCACCACGCCCCTGACAAGGTGGTGACCATGCCGAACACCATCACGGTCATCACCGCGGTCCACGCCCCCGCCGCCGGGCATCTGCCGGACGCCTACGGCTCGTTGTGCGAGCAGGAGCTGCCGGACGGCTGGGAGTGGCAGTGGGTCGTCCAGGAGGACGGCGAGACCGACGCCGTACGCCCCCACGTCCCCGCCGACCCACGGATCAGTTTCGGCCAGGGCCGGGCCGGGCGGGCCGCCATGGCCCGCACGATGGGGCTCTCCCGCGCCGAGGGGAGTTACGTCAAGGTGCTGGACGCCGACGACATGCTGACCCCCGGCGCCCTCGCCCGCGACCTGCGCGCACTGGGCGAGAACCCGGAGCTGGGCTGGGCCACCTCGCGCGCCCTGGACCTGCTGCCCGACGGCTCCACCGTCGGCTTCGAGGGCGATCCGCCGCAGGGCCCGATCGCGCGCGGCGCCGTCCTCGACCACTGGAAGACCCACGACTACCGGGCCCAGGTCCACCCGGCGACCCTGTGCGTGCGCCGCGACCTGCTCCTGGCCCTCGGCGGCTGGATGGCCCTGCCCGCGTCCGAGGACACCGGGCTGCTGATGGCGCTCAGCGCGGTCAGCCGCGGCTGGTTCACCGCCGAGACCGGCCTGCTGTACCGCAAATGGCCCGGCCAGGTCACCAGCCACGCCGCCCACGCCGACGCGACCGAGCGCGAGGCACGCTTCGCGGTGGTCGAGGCGCGCGCCCGCGTCCTGGCGGCGATGGACGGCTGGCGGTACGAGGCGGGCTGAACCCGGCCGCGGTCAGGGCAGCGTTTCGGCGTCGGTCCGGGAGAAGACCAGGTCGCTCTCGGCCGTGACGGGGCCCCGCCACCGCACCGGCACCTGAGGAGCGCGCCGCAGGGCGGCCGGGTAGCTGCCCGCCGCGTAGTCGTTGGCCAGGCGGTAGGTGTGGAAGCCGTGGGACGCCAGGGCTTCCAGCAGCTCTTCGACGGATTCCCCCAGGTCGGCCATCCGCTCCGGGGTGACCTCGATGGTCAGCTCCGCGTCCGGCCGGAGCCGGCCGAGCATCGGGACCAGGCCCCGGACGACGCCGCCCTCCGCGCCCTCGACGTCGATCTTGATGACCCTGGCCCGGGCGATCTCCTCCTCGGTGAGGAGATCGGGCAGCGGGCGGGCCGCGATGTCGAAGGTGGACTCGGCCGGGCCGTCGTAGGGGACGATGCTGTTGGCGCCCATGTTGCGCGAGCTGGCGAGGACGAACGTCAGCAGCTCCTCGCGGTCGGACACGGCGGCGTTGAGGGCGCGGATGTTGGTGGAGCCGTTGCGGCGGGCGTGCCGCAGGAGCAGCTGGTGGAACGTCGGCGAGGCCTCGACCGCCACCACCGTGCCGCCGGGCCCGACCAGGCGTGAGGCGAGGGCGCTGTAGTAGCCGATGTTGGCGCCGACGTCCACGAACCCGTCGCCCGGCCTCAGCCTGCGCTGGAGCCAGCGCGTCATATGGGGTTCCCAGACGCCGAAGAGGTACAGGTACCGCTGGATGAGGTCCTGGGTGTCGACGGCGAAGGTCGCGCCGAAGCGGGTGCGGGCCAGGCGGCGCAGGGGGCGGTCCCGCAGGGCGGCGTTCAGGTGCCGCTCGACCAGGGCCCGCTTCCCGGCGCTCCAGGGCGCGTGGCGGACGTAGGCGCGGCCGAGGTCCAGGGCGGCCTGGTCGAACCACGGCATCACGGGTGACCTCCAGCTTCGCGCCGAGCGGCGCCCGCGGTCGTAGCGCACGCAAACGCCCGATCGCTGGCGACGGGGGATGCACCAGCGATCGGGCTGTTCCCAAGCGTAACGCGACTCCGCGCGTCCGGGTGCCGACTGGTCGGAATGAACACGGAGTTGTGATCGTGATCACGCACGGAGGGCCCCTTTCCTCAGCGCCCGCACGGGGGCTCGTAGGACATCCGGGGCAGATAGTCGTGCCAGTTCTCCGCCGTCAGGACGCCCCGGGTCATCGAGCAGACGCGATGGATGGCCTTGTCGACGTCCAGGTCCCACAGCCGGATGGTGTCGGCGCCGGTCGACACCCCGAGCATCCGGCTCTGCGGGCTGAACGACAGGAAATTGCCGGTCTTGGCGTTGGGACTCATCGACTGGCCGATGGGAGCGGCCTTGGACGGGACGCTGATGTCCCAGATCCGGACCGCGTTGTCGTTGCCGCCGCTCGCCAGGGTGCTGCCGTCCCGGCTGAGCGTCAGCGACACGATCGAGTCGGTGTGGCCGGTGAGCGGGCGGCCCAGCCGGGTCGCCTCGCCGGGATGGGCGACGTTCCAGAGCCGGACCGTGTTGTCGTCGCTGCCGCTGGCCAGCGTACGGCCGTCCGGGCTGTAGGCGAGCGCGTTGATGGGGCCGAGGTGGCCGGTGAGCGGTGCGCCCAGCCGCTCGACACGGCGCCGGTCGGCCACGTTCCACAGCCGGATGGTGTTGTCCGCGCTGCCGCTGGCGAGCGTGCGGCCGTCCGGGCTGAAGAGGAGGGCGTTGACGTAGCCCTTGTGGCCGGTGAGCGGCGCGCCGAGCGGACGGACGTGGGACGGGTCGCCGACGTCCCACAGCCGGATGGTGCGGTCGTCGTACACGGTGGCCAGCGTGCGCCCGTCCGGGCTGAAGGCCAGCGCGCCCGCGAACCGGGTCCGCAGGTCGATGGAGGGCCCGAGGGGGACGGGCCGGGCCGGGTCGGCGACGTTCCACAGCCGCACCGCGGCGCCCCCGGTCATCGCCGCGAAGATGCGGCCGTCGGGGGAGAAGGTCGGCTCCCGCACCGAGCCCTTCCCCATGCTGAACGGCTTGCCCATCGGCACCGGCCGCC
This sequence comes from Streptomyces sp. NPDC019937, assembly GCF_040631655.1. Taxonomy (NCBI): domain Bacteria; kingdom Bacillati; phylum Actinomycetota; class Actinomycetes; order Kitasatosporales; family Streptomycetaceae; genus Streptomyces; species Streptomyces sp. NPDC019937. The sequence continues at coordinate 5,980 of NZ_JBEYAL010000032.1, read as the reverse complement.
CCGGCTTCGCGATGTTCCACATCCGGACCTTCTCGTCGCGCGCCGCCGTGGCGAGCACCTTCCCGTCCGGGCGGAACGCCCCGACCCGGCCGATCATGTCCGACGTCGGGATCGACCACAGGCGGACCGTGTTGTCGCCGGTCCCGGTGGCCAGCGTCCGGCCGTCCGGGCTGAAGCCGAGGGCGTACATCTCGCCGCTGCTTCCGGCCAGCGGCTCACCGACCTGCGACGGATACGCCGGATCCTGGACGTTCCACAGGCTCGCCGTGCTGTCCTGGCTGGCGGCGGCGAGCATGTTGCCGTCCGGGCTGAAGGCCACGGACCAGATGGGCCCCGAGTGGCCGGTGAGCGGCGAGCCCAGCTGCTCCACGTGGCGCGGATCGCCGACGTCCCACAGCCGGACGGTGTTGTCCGCGGCGCCGCTGGCGAGGGTGCGGCCGTCCGGGCTGAACGCCACCGAGTGCACCAGGTCCGTATGGCCGGTCAGCGCCTTGCCGATCCGCTTCGGATGGCGCGGATCGGCCATGTTCCACAGCCGGATCCTGCCGTCGTCGCCCCCGCCCGCCAGCGTCCGGCCGTCGGGGCTGAACGCGACGGAGCGCACGGCGGCGGTGGGGCCGGTCAGCGAGCCGAGCGGCTTCGGCCGCCGCCGGTTGCCCACGCCCCACAGGCGGACCCGGCGGTTGTCGGTGGCAGCGGCCAAGGTCTTCCCGTCCGGGCTGAAGGCGAGCAGGTAGATCGTGCCGTCATGGCCGGACAGGGGCTTGCCGAGCGACCGCGGATGGCGGGGATCGGTCACGTCCCACAGGCGGACCGTGCCGTCGTCGCCCGCGCTGGCGAGGGTGCGGCCGTCCGGGCTGAAGACGGCGCTGCTCACCCAGCTGGTGTGGCCCGTCAGCGGCTTGCCGAGCGGTGTGGGGCGGGTCGGGTCGCGGGTGTCCCAGAGGCGGACGGTCCGGTCGTAGCTGGCGGTCGCCAGAAGCCGCCCGTCCGGGCTGAAGGAGGTGAGGTAGACGGCGCCGGTGTGGCCGAGCAGCGGGGTGGCCAGCGGCGCGTTCACGATCGAGACCAGCCGGTTCCGCGTCGCCTCGTCGTCCGGCCGCAGCCGGTGCGCCACCAGGGCGAGCTGGGCGGACAGCGACGGATCGCGGTACTCGAAGCGGTCGGCCTCGGTGACCACCTGCTCGAACACCGCGTCGTCCCGCTGCTGCCACGCGACCACCGCCGAGCCGACGGCCACCATCGCCAGGACGACCAGCGCCGCCACCGCGCCCCGGCTGAGCCAGATGGTGCGCTTGCGCAGCCGCACCGAGGCGGCCAGGAACTCCACCGCGCTGCGGGTCAGCAGCGTGTCGCCGGCGGACTTCGCCCAGGTGTGGGCCTGCTCCAGACGGGAGCCCCGGTACAGCAGCGACGGATCGCGGCCCATGCCCTCCCAGGACCTGCCGTCCTCCTCCAGGCGCTGGCGCAGCAGATGGTCGTTCCGGCCCTCGTCGATCCAGTCGCGCAGCCGTGGCCAGGCGTGCAGCAGCGCCTCGTGGGTGATCTCCACGGTCTCCGCGTCGAGGGTCACCAGGCGGGCGCGGACCAGCGCCTCGAGGGATTCCTGCGTCTTGCCGGGCTCCGTCGACTCCTCCGACAGCTGGCGCCGCGTCCCCCGCCTGCGGGTGGCCTGGGTGTCCTCGCCCAGCCGCACCAGCCGCAGGAGCAGTAGCCGTGCCGCGGTGCGCGCCGCCGGGTCGAGGCCGGACCAGGCCCGCTCGGCCGTCGCGGCCACCGCCCCCTGGATGCCGCCCGCCGCGCGGTAGCCGGCCAGGGTGAGCCGTCCCGCCTTGCGGCGCTGCCAGGTGGCCAGCAGGGCGTGGGAGAGCAGCGGCAGCACCCCCGCGTCATGGGTGCCGCCGGGGCCGTCGGCGCTCACCTCCCGCACGATCAGCTCCGCGAGACCCGGTTCGAGTTCCAGGCCCACGGCCTTGGCCGGGCCGGTGACCGCCTCGCGCAGTTCGGCGACGGTCAGCGGGCCGAGCACCATGTGGCGGTGCTGCAGCGCGTCGGCCAGTTCGGGGTAGGCCAGGCACTGCTCGTAGAAGTCGGCGCGGATGCCGAGGACGACGAGGACGGGGGCCGGGTCGCCGGTGCCGGCGGGCGAGCACGCGGCGTGCAGCAGCTGGATGAACGTGCGCCGGGCCGTCTCGTCGGTGCCGAGGGTGAACGCCTCCTCGAACTGGTCCACGATGACGACCGGCCGGGTCGCGGCGGAGGTCTCCTCCGCCCACGCCGTGACGGCCTCCCGCACCGCGCCGGCGAACCGCGGCGTGCCGGGCGCCTTGGTGCGGACGACGTCCGCGAGCCGGGGTATCCGGCGGGTCAGCTCCGCGAGCGGATCGGTGCCCGGGGCCAGCTGGAGCACCGCGCGCCCCCGCCCGTCCCCGTCGCCCAGGGCGCCCTTCTCCAGGGCGGGCACCAGCCCGGCGTTCAGCAGGGAGGACTTCCCCGCCCCCGAGGCGCCCACGAGCATGACCAGGCCGCCGGTCCTCTCCGTCGCGCGCAGCTGGGTGACGAGCGCTTCGGTGCTCCGCTCCCGGCCGAAGAACCACCGGGCGTCCTGCTGCCGGTACGCGGCCAGCCCCCGGTAGGGGCACACCGCGCCGGGCACGGCCGGGGCGTCGGCCGCGGGCTTCTCCTCCTCGTCCGCGGCCGCCGGGGGGCGCTCGCCGACCGGGTCGGCCACCGCGCGCTCCCACAGGCGCTGCCACTGGGCCATGTCGTACAGGCCGGTGGACACCGGGGCGGGCCGCAGCCGCCGGGCGTCGGGGATCAGGACGTGCAGCACCGCCGCGAGGGCCGCGAACTGGGCGGGTACGTTCTTGGCGCGCCGCCAGTCGCTGATCCGCTGAGCGGACACCCGTACGGGCCGTCCCCGCTCGTCGACCCGCTGAAGCCGGACGACCGCCTCCGCCACGCTCTTCAGGGGAGGGTTGCCCGCCTCCCGGTACAGCAGCGCGAGACGTTCCGCGAAGGCCGTGCGTACCCCTGAGTCGGAACTCAAGGTCTCCACTCCTTACTTCCCCCGCGCCTGGATCTCCGGACCGGAAAACTCACTTTATACGGATGACCTGCGACGAAGGCCGCGGACCGCATCCGGAACCTCCTCGGCGGACGGCTCAACTGGCAGGATCACAGAGCAACAGCGCACACGATCGCGGCGCCCGGCCGGACCATCGGCTCGGACTCCTGGCCGCCGCCGCGTCGTCCACCGAACCGACCCTCCCGCGATCCGCACCCAAACGGGGGGGTGCGGATCGGCACCGCCCCACCGTTCGGCACCGGTCCCCGCGTGGGGAGGGACCGGCGCCGAACGCCGTGGGACGCGGAGGCACTTGTTCCGGCGCGGCCGCGGCACGGCGCTCGACGCCATGTGTGCACGGGCACAGGACGACTCGGCCGAGTGACGCGGCGGGGCGTCACTCGGCGGGTACTTCACGGCTGGCCGACGCTCAGACATGCACTGATCCCATGACCGCCGCCGCCGATAGGCAAGGGGGCGACCGGGATTCGCGCCATGATGGCCGAAATCGGATGCTGCTGCCGTTACACAGCCCGGTCCTTGTCGAAGTCCAGCTCCAGCATCCGGATCGCGTTGCCGCGCAGGATCTTGTACGTGGTCTCCGGCGGCAGCCCCGCGACGTGCTCGGCCGCGACCCGCTCGGTGTGCGGCCAGGTGGAGTCCACGTGCGGGTAGTCGGTCTCGAAGGTGGCGTTGTCCACGCCGACCGTGTCGAGCGAGGCGACGCCGTGCCGGTCGCGGAAGAAGCAGCAGAAGATCTGCCGGTAGTAGTACGTGGACGGCGGCTCGGGGACGAGGTCCCGGACCCCGCCCCACGCCCGGTGCTCCTCCCAGACGTCGTCCGCGCGCTCCAGGGCGTACGGGATCCAGCCCATCTGGCCCTCGGCGTACGCCAGCTTCAGCCGCGGGAACCGCACCAGGACGCCGCTGAAGAGGAAGTCCGTCATCGAGGCCATGGCGTTGTTGAAGCTCAACGCCGCCTGCACGGCGGGCGGGGCGTCGGGGGAGGCGGCGGGCATCTGCGAGGACGAGCCGATGTGCATGCACACGACCGTCCCCGTCGCCTCGCACTCGGCGAAGAACGGGTCCCAGTAGCCGCTGTGGATGCTGGGCAGCCCGAGGTAGGTGGGGATCTCGCTGAAGGTCACCGCGCGCACGCCCCGCGCCGCGTTCCGGCGGATCTCCCGTACGGCCAGCTCCACGTCCCACAGCGGGATCAGGCACAGCGGGATCAGCCGTCCGCCGCTGTCGCCGCACCACTCCTCGACCATCCAGTCGTTGTAGGCCCGCACGCAGGCCAGCCCGACCTCCTTGTCGTCGGCCTCGGCGAAGGTCTGGCCGCAGAAGCGGGGGAAGGTCGGGAAGCACAGCGACGCCTGGACATGGTTCATCTCCATGTCCGCGACCCGGGCCTTGGGGTCCCAGCACCCCCGCCGCATCTGCTCGCGGGTGATGCCCTCCAGGGTCATCTCGTCCCGGGAGAACCCGACGGCCGCGATGATCCGCTTGTACGGAAACAGGCCGCCCTCGTACTCCCACCAGTCCGTGAGCGGACCGTCCGGGTCGGTCGTGATGCGGTATCTGCCCCCGATGTACGCCAGTTCCCCGATCCCGGCCGTGAGCGGCTTCGGCCCGCGGTCGCGGTACTTGGCCGGAAGCCAGGTCTCGAAGAGATGGGCGGGCTCGATCACATGGTCGTCCACGCTGATGACCATGGGCAGCTCGGTGGCGCCGGTCGTCTCGCCCGTCATGGCGTCATCTCCCGTAATCTGACGGTCCGTCAGATGCAGGGTAGAGGTGATCGCCTCAGGCAACAAGAGACGGCCGTCCCCGTTTCCGCCCGGCCGTCCGGGGCAAACGCCGCACCAGCGGCCGGGTACGGACATCGGGAGGAAAACGGTGAACGCATCGTCGATCGCACATGGACTGGGCCCGGCACCCCGCACGCGCGCCCCGCACCGGGCCATCGAGGCCGCGGCCCGCGGCGGCCTCACCGCCCGCGGCGTCCTCTACCTGCTCGTCGGCATCCTCGCCCTGCGCATCGCCTTCGGCGACGGCGGCAAACAGGCAGACCGGAGCGGTGCCCTCCAGATGCTCGCCCACCAGCCGTTCGGCCGGGCCCTGGTCTGGGCCGTCGGCCTCGGACTGGTCTGCATGGCCCTGTGGCGGCTGTCCGAGGCGGTCTTCGGCGCCGCCGGACCGGACGGCCGCAAGGCGACCAAACGCCTCGCCGGCGGGGCCCGCGCCGTCTTCTACGCCTTCGTCGCCTACTCCGTCCTCGCCTTCGCGGCCGGGGAACAGGGCAGCGGCTCCAGCGACCGCCAGTCCCAGGACGTCACGGCCCGCGCCCTCACCCTGCCCGAGGGACGGTGGCTGGTCGGCATCGGCGGCGCGGTGGTCGCCGGCGCCGGGGTCTGGATCGCCGTACGGGCCCTGATGCGCACCTTCCGCAAGCACCTCGTGCTCTCCGCGATACCCCGCCGGGCCGAGCGCGCCGTCGAGGCGCTCGGCGTATGCGGCGGCGTGGCGCGCGGCGCCGTCTTCGCGGCGGCGGGCGGCTTCGCCGTCTCGGCCGCCGTACGGTACGACCCGGACCGGGCCAAGGGCGTCGACGACACCCTCCGCACCTTCGCCGCCACCTCCGTAGGCCCCTGGCTGCTGGTCGTCGTAGCGGCGGGGCTGGCGCTGTTCGGCGTCTTCTCCTTCGCCATGGCCCGCTGGCGCCGGGTCTGACGGGGCGGGGGAGCTTCCCCACCCCGCCCCTACCCGACCCCGGGGCTCCGCCCCGGACCCCGCTCCTCAGACGCCGGAGGGGCTGGGGGGTGTCGTGTGGATCAGGCCGGATCAGCGAGCGGCGTCTGGTGCAGGGGGCACCTCCCAGCGGTAGCTGGGGGAGGCTCGCAACCCGCGTGA